>JBAZPO010000025.1 GCA_041648175.1 Desulfobaccales bacterium
GTCATACAGGTAATTATAGTTTTTGTAGGGGCGGACCTATGTGTCCGCCCTCAGAGTGGTCGCACATGCAAGTGTGCCTCTACAAAACCGAAGCTATTTTTACTTCTATGAGCGCAACTTGGTATTAACAGTCGCTCATGAGCTTGCCGCTCTCTCAAAACATGAAAAACCCGGTAGGGCGGGCGTCCCCGCCCGCCATTCAACCTTGAACTCTGAACTTTTCAAGACAGTGGAAACCTTATAGGGGTATTTAAAAATCGCCGGTAGCACAGGCTTTTCAGCCTGTGCTCATATAGGCTAAAACCTGCGATTGCATAATGTCCGGCAATTTTGCAAGAGGCTCTTAAGGGATGGCCGTAAAAAGTCCCCCTTTGAAAAAGGGGGATTTAGGGGGATTTAAAGATCAGCCCTATAACAGTTCGCCTTGCTTATCTTTCGGGGTGCGGCCTTTGTGCTGGCGGGCGGCTTTTTTGAAGGTCCCGGAGGCGGCGAAGTGAGGGTACTGCAATTCCTTCCCGGCGAAGAGTTCGGCGATGGTGAGGATTTGCAGGCGGGGAAAACGATGGCCGGGAAAATGGACCGGCTCGTAGAACCCTGCGGCCGCGGCCTCCTCCCGCATGGGTTTGGTGGGCGGCTTTAAGGTCAGAAAGGCCCCGATGGCCGCTTTTTCCCGGTCCAGCACGCCTTTCAGGTCCCGGATGTCCCCGGCCTTGACGCCGCCGCTCTTTACCTGGATCAGAACTTTTTTATAATTGCCGGAGTTGTCGTCGTCGAAATAGATCACGCCGTCGATGCCGGAGTCCGCGCCCTTCTTTTTATCCTGGGCCGGGCGGGCCGAGACGCGGCCCAAGGCCCACCACTCGAACTGGTGGCGGTTGGCCAGGGCCAGGGCTTCGGCGCTGAGGACGTCCGCGGGCTCGCCGATGACCTCGAACGGGGCCAAATCCGGGTCGAAGCTGTCATGCAGGCGCTGCTTGATGAGGGTGATGGCCAGGTGAGTGACATCGATGCCGATCCAGCGGCGTTTCAAGCGCTCGGCTACGTTTAAGGCGGTGCCGCAGCCGCAGAAGGGGTCCAGGACCAGGTCGCCTTCGTTGCTGCTGGCCCGGATGATGCGCTCCAACAAGGCTTCGGGTTTTTGGGTGGGGTAGCCCAGGCGTTCGGCAGCTTGGGAACCAATTACAGGTAAATCATCCCAGATATTTTGTAATTTAATCCCAGGAGATTCATCTAAATACATTTTCAAGCGCAAAGCGCCTTTCTCATCCTTCGGGAAATGCAACCGATTTTCCTTATCATATTGCATTAAACGTTCACGGTTGCAGGACCATCCATTAGGATGAGGATAATAAGTAACCCCATTACTAGCCGTAAATGGAAAGTTCAAATTTGGTCTTGGACCTGGGTTACGAAGCGTTACAGATTGCCACCGTCTTCCATCGGGATCGCGATATTTAAAAGTTTTCTCAATATATTCAGGTGGAAATGGGGCATATAGTTGGTTCCAAATATACGAATCACTCTTAGTATAAACAAATATGCAATCGAAAATAGATCCAAAATTCCTGCCGACATTCCCATGACTGTGTGTTCTCTTCCACGTAATTTCATTTAAGAAAAACCGATGGCCAAAGACTGAATCAAGTAATAATTTAATATAATGACTCGCCGTCGGATCGCAGTGCAGGTACATGGAGCCGGTGGGTTTCAAAACCCGGTGCAGTTCCACCAGGCGCACGGCCATCATGGTGAGGTAGGCCATCATGTTGTTTTGGCCCAAAAAGGCGCGCAGGGCCTGGAGCAGGTCCGCGAGCTTCCGGGGTCCCAGGGTGACCACATCGCGGTAGGCGCCCTCGGCCTCCTGTCCCCACTGCCAGGTGTCTTCGAACGCGGTGATCTGGGCCGCGGATTTCTCGCCGCTTTTCTCGGCGAACAGGACGTTATAGGTGGCGTTGGAGTTGAACGGCGGGTCGAGGTAGATGAGGTCCACGCTGCCGGCAGGGATATGCTGGCCCCGGAGGATATCCAGGTTGTCGCCGAAATAAAGCTGATTCTTCCAGGTTTCCATGGGGCTGATTCAGATTAGCCCGTTACGGCGCGGAAGGAAAGAGAAAAAGGTCCCAGGTGCGGCTTGGGGTATATATACTCAGTGCCAAAAGAGCCCCTTGCAAAAGTCTCATTGAGGTCGATATCTTATCTGGGCGTTTATAAATTCCTCGGTGGCACAGGCGTCTCGCCTGTGCGAATCGAAGTCTCCCTTTGAAAAAGGGGGATTTAGGCAGCAATGTCCGGTTAGAAAATTGCATAAGGTTGTTCTGCCCCCCTCATACCAAACTGCGATCAAACAGGTAATTTATTTTTTGTAGGGGCGGACCTATGTGTCCGCCCTCAGGTTGGGCGCACACTCGGGTACTCCACTACAGACCGTGAGCTTTTCTTACTTCTATGAGCGCAACTTAGTATCACCCCAGCCCTCTCCCCCCGAAGCGGGTGGAGAGGGGGTAGGAGATGTGGCCGTTTTAGTAACCATAAGGCATTAAATCGGTTCCACTTTATCCCCTCTCCCCAATGGGGGAGAGGGTTAGGGTGAGGGGGAAGTAAGCTTCTCGGAGCCGGAAGTGCGAAACGAATTTTTGAGCTGTTGGACTACGCCCAACGAACTTCCTCATTTGCAAAAACCAAACCGGACACTGCTGGGATTTAGGGGGATTTGGCTTTTCATGGTAAAACCCGCGGCCTCGGCATTTTTGCAAGAGCCTCAAAAGTTTTTTCTTATTCCCCTCACCTTCCTCGCTATATTTTAGGGAATGGGCGCAACCCTGATCCTGTGCGCCTGAAAAGCGGGTCATCTTTCTCAGCGCTGCTGGCTGCCCTCCCGGTGTCCAGTTTATGCTGTCCCCATGCCTTGCCGGGATAAAAGAGAGACACGTAAAATCAACCTGAGGATAATCGGCGGGTTGAACCTGTCCCACCCGTACCGCGTCCCGGCACGCGGCTGCCGGCGCATCAGTAATATATTGATATTATTAACGAATCTTTGTGAGACTTAGATTTTAACCCTGGGACCAGCACGGCACGACCGTGGCACGACCTTGGCAAAGAGCCGGATACGGCACGCACGCACGCGGATTCAGGCCGGGTACAGCGCGAGGGGACCTTGCAACGTACCCGCCACGTGTCCCGCGATTTCCCCCCAAATCTGCCCGCGACGACAAATTTCAGGGCTTTTTGGGGGTAGTTTAGGATGAAAAAGAGCACCAGTTTTGCTGGAATTTCGAAGGTTGTGCAAACCGGAAGCCGGTTTTACGGGGTGGGGAACAGAGTTTTTCAAAAACGCGGGGCGGACAAAGGGAGCCTGCCCCCTGATTTTCAGGCCATTTGCTGCCTGGCGGCCTCTGAAAGTCCCCCTTTGAAAAAGGGGGATTAGGGGGATTTAAAGATCTGCCCTATAAGAGCTCACCTTGTTTATCTTTCGAGGCCCGCCCCACCGGGGCGTCCAGCAGCGGTTATACCAAGTTGCGGTCATACAGGTAATTATAGTTTTTGTAGGGGCGGACCTATGTGTCCGCCCTCAGAGTGGTCGCACATGCAAGTGTGCCTCTACAAAACCGAAGCTATTTTTACTTCTATGAGCGCAACTTGGTATTAGACATAGACCAGCGGCGGGTCGTCGTTTTTGCGTTCCACGATTTCGCCGATGACGTAGCCCTGCTCTTGGAGCCCCTGGAGACGCAGCAGGACGTCGGCCTCTTGGTCCTCGGCCACCACGAGCGCCAGGCCGATGCCATTGTTGAAGGTGCGGAGCATTTCGTCTTCCGGGATATTACCCCGATCCCGGAGGACGTGAAAAATCGGGGGCACCGACCAGGATTGCCGGTGAATGACCGCCTGGCAGGATTTGGGCAGGATGCGGGGCAGATTGTCGGTTATGCCGCCCCCGGTGATGTGGCAGATGCCGCTCAACGGGAAGTCCCGGAGCAGATTGAGCACCGCCTCCACATAGATGCGGGTGGGTTTCAGGAGTTCCTCGCCTAGAGGTCCCCCCAATTCGGGGATGTTGTCTTCCACCCGCAAGCGGTGGCGTTCAAACAGCACCTGACGCACCAGGGAAAAGCCGTTGGCGTGAAGGCCGCTAGAGGCGAGGCCTATGATGCGGTGACCTACGGCGATGGTGGAGCCGTCGATAATCGCATCCCGTTCTACTACACCCACCACAAAGCCGGCCAGATCGTAGTCGCCGGGTTGGTAGATGCCGGGCATTTCGGCGGTCTCCCCGCCGATGAGGGAGCAGCGGGCCTGGCGGCAGCCGTGGGTGACGCCTTCAATGATGAGCGTGGCGATTTCGGTGGACAATTCCCCCATGGCCAAATAATCCAGAAAGAAGAGCGGGGTGGCGCCATGGACTATAATGTCATTGGCGCACATGGCTACCAGGTCGATGCCGATGGTATCGTGGCGGTTCATCAGGATGGCGATTTTGATTTTGGTGCCCACGCCATCCGTGGAGGAGACCAGCACCGGATCACGGTAGCGGTCGGCGCCCAGATGAAACATGCCGCCGAAGGACCCGATCTCCCCCAGGACCCCGGTGCGGTAGGTAGCTTTCACCAGGGGCCGGATGCTTTTGACAAAGGCGTCCGCCTTGTCAATATCGACCCCGGCGTCTTTATAAGTGCTAATATCGGCCATCCCCTTTGTTTCCCCCTCAAAGGCGTACGGGCCAGGCTATGGCAAGACGGAAGCTTAAAATTCCTTGTTTGTTTTCGGCTGGTCCTCCAGGCTTTCGGGGCCATGGCAGGCGCAACCTTCGGTGCCATCTTCCCCCAGGACCCATTGGCCGCAGGATTGGCATTGTTGACCGACGCGGTAATCTCCCCCCTGGATGCAGATGGCTTTGCCGTGGACCAGTGCTTCAGCCACCGCCCGATGGGCCCGAGACAACATCCGGGTCACCGTGGGGCGGGAAACTTGCATGCGTTGGGCCACCTCTTCCTGGGTCATCTCCAGAAAGTCGGCCAGGCGCATGGCCTCCAGTTCGTCCACCGTAATCACTAT
Organism: Desulfobaccales bacterium; assembly: GCA_041648175.1. Lineage (NCBI taxonomy): Bacteria > Pseudomonadati > Thermodesulfobacteriota > Desulfobaccia > Desulfobaccales > Desulfobaccales bacterium. The sequence continues at coordinate 5,056 of JBAZPO010000025.1, forward strand.
CTGCTGCAGGGACCTGAGAGGAATGCCCCGGGGCTTAAAAAAAGTCACCCCCGGCTCGGTTTCCACCCAGCGGCATTTTTTTGGTCTGCCCATTTTTCTCTCCCTCACCGTAATGTTATATTTTTAAGGTTATAAGGGAAACTGTCAAGGATAAAGCGAAAATCTCCCCTGGGACCTGCCAGCCATTGACGAACCGGGGAACGCGACGTATGTTTAGGACACGATTTTGTTCTTCACACGGATCATTAACGTAGCTGCGGGTTTAAAACCCGCACCTGCAGCCGGAATGGCCTAAAGGAGTTGGAATTGAGCCGGACTTATCGGGCACAGGTAGACGAATGCGTCCAATTTATTGCCCCGCGCCTCAGTGCAGCGCCGGAGTGGGGGATTGTCCTGGGGACCGGGCAGGGGGACTGGGCCGCGCGCCTTACGGGCGGGGGTTGCCTGGCTTATGAGGAGTTGCCCCATTTTCCTCCGGCCACCAGTCCCAGCCATGCCGGCCGCCTTTGCTGGGGGCAGATGGCCGGTAAGCAGGTCATGCTCTGCCAGGGCCGGTTCCATGCGTATGAGGGCTACAGCCTGCGCCAGGTAACCTTTCCGGTCCGGGTCATGGCGAGCCTGGGGATCAAAACCCTGGTCGTCACCAATGCCGCCGGCGGCCTCAATCCTTTATTTAAGTCCGGCGACCTGATGCTCATCGCCGATCATATCAACCTGATTGGTGATAATCCCCTGGTGGGAGACAATATCGACGCCTGGGGTCCCCGCTTCCCGGACCTGAGCCAGGTTTATGACCGGGACTTGCGGGCGACGACCGAAAAGGTGGCCCGCCGCCTGGGCCTCGGCCTCCGACAGGGGATCTACGTGGCGGTCAAGGGTCCCAGCCTGGAGACCCCGGCCGAGACCCGGCTCCTGCGGCTGGCCGGTGCGGATGCGGTAGGCATGTCCACGGTCCCGGAAGTTATTACCGCGGTGCATGCCGGTCTCCGGGTCCTGGGGATCTCGGTGATCAGTAACCTCAATCTGCCTGATGCCATGGCTCCCATCGCCATTGAAGCCATCATCGACACGGTGTCCCGGGCAGAACCCCTCCTGGTGGAGTTGTTGCTGGGAGTAATGCAGGAAGTTTCTTAGGGTTAGGGGTAATTCAGGTTCCAGGTTCCAGCTTTCAGGAGTTTTCCTGGCACCTGACACCTGACACCTGAAACCAGGATCAACTCTTCTTTTTTTTCACCTTTCTGGGCTTCTTGGCGGGCTTGGGCGCCGGACCCGCCTCAGGCGCAGGCGTGCTCGGCTGGACGGCGGCAGCTTCCGCTTTAGGTGCGGCCGGGACGACTGCCTTGGTAGATGGTGGAGATAGCGCCGGGGGGGCCGCTTTTGGCCCGATCACATAGACCCGCTGATCTTTGGAAAGCTTATCCAGGTCCTGCCCACAACTAGGGCAGACTTTTAAGGAAAGGGGATTTGACGCTTGGCACCCCGGGCATTTCAACCACAACCCCATCATTCACCTCCGATGTTTTCCCATACCATTAACAAAACGTTAACGATTCTTCAAGACATTTATGCTGTCAGGCTGCTTTGCCGTAACCTCGTCAGAAATTTTTGACAGTTTTATTAGGGAGGAATGAACCATGAAGAAAATCGTCATTGAAACCGATCAAGCCCCGCTTCCTGTCGGCCCTTATACCCAGGCCCTGGCCGCCGGCCCTTTCGTCTTCCTGTCCGGACAGATTCCCATGGACGCCAAAGGCCGTATCGTGGAGGGGGACATCGTGGTACAAACCGTCCAGGTGATCGCCAACCTCAAGGCCATTTTGGCGGCCGTGGGGCTGACGCTGAAGGATGTGGTGAAAACCACGGTCTACCTGGCGGATATGGCCGATTTCCCGGAGATGAACCGGGCCTACGGCGAGTTTTTCCCCCAACACCCGCCGGCCCGCACCACCATCCAGGCCGCGGGGCTGGCCAAGAATGTCTCCGTGGAAATTGACGCCATCGCGGTGAAAAAGGAATGGCGCGTCTAATACCAAGTTGCGGTCATACAGGTAATTATAGTTTTTGTAGGGGCGGACCTATGTGTCCGCCCTCAGAGTGGTCGCACATGCAAGTGTGCCTCTACAAAACCGAAGCTATTTTTACTTCTATGAGCGCAACTTGGTATAAGAACCGGGAATATGGTGGGCGCTGCGCCCCGATAGAGAGCGGACGCAGGTCCGTTCTTCCAAGAGGTGCCCAAGCACAGCTTGGGCGAGAAAATGACGTTCCCAAATGAGCCCCTTGCAAAAGTCTCGTTGGGGTCGATATCTTATCTGGGCGTTTATAAATTCCTCGGTGGCACAGGCGTCTCGCCTGTGCCAATCAAAGTCCCCCTTTGAAAAAGGGGGATTTAGTTAGGCAGCAGTGTCCGGTTAGAAAATTGCATAAGGTTGTTCTGCCCCCCCCAGCCCTCTCCCCCCGAAGCGGGTGGAGAGGGGGTAGGAGATGTGGCCGTTTTAGTAACCATAAGGCATTAAATCGGTTCCACTTTTTCCCCTCTCCCCAATGGGGGAGAGGGTTAGGGTGAGGGGGAAGTAATCTTCTCGGAGCCGGAAGTGCGCAGCGAATTTTGAGCTGTTGGACTACGCCCAACGAACTTCCTCATTTGCAAAAACCAAACCGGACACTGCTGGGATTTAGGGGGATTTGGATTTTCACGGTAAAGCTTGCGGTTATCAATTTACCTGTTTGAACGCATTTTCGTATAAGATGTCATTACCCACCACTGATGCGGGTCGCTCTTCTGGTGACGGGACCCCGCTGGGTGGCCTATACGCAGCGCGGCCGATAATGGCTGGTGCGGAGATAATTCTTTTTGGCCCGCTACTTTTGATTTTTGATCTCCGGAGCCAGTTCCAGATACTTGAGGCCGTAGGCCCTCTGCTCAAAGAGCTTGGGATTGAACAATCTGGTCAGGGCCACTTCCCGGCGGGTCAAAACGTGGACGACTCCGTTGTCTTCCACTATGGCGAACTCATGGCCATGGGCCAGGCAGGAACTCACCGTTTCCTCCCCCTTTAATTCTTCTTTGGAAATGCACAGCAATCTGGCGGCATGGCCCCCCGTGGCGATGAACATCAGGGCCACCAATGACAAGACCGGGATCAGCACCCAGCGACGCGGCATATTCATCTCCTTCCTGTTCATCACAAAAGTTTATTTTTATAGGTTTAGGAACAACAAGTTAATCCGAGCCTATGCGGCAGACTCACCCAATGAAAACCTTAAATTTGCAGCAAGTTACCGATATGCTTCGTGTAGCGCAATAGGGCTTGGGTGGGGCCGGAATTCCCCCTTATACCAAGTCGCGGTCATACAGGTAATTATAGTTTTTGTAGGGGCGGACCTATGTGTCCGCCCTCAGAGTGGTCGCACATGCAAGTGTGCCTCTACAAAACCGAAGCTATTTTTACTTCTATAGAGCGCAACTTAAGTATTACCACCCAGACGCCCTTCGCCCCCAATCATTTCTCTTTCCACACCTTGCGGCTCAGTTCGATCTTTTTGCGCACGGTGCTCCAGGTTGGTTTGGTGAGGAAGGAGTCCCGGTAGCGCGTTACCATACGGGCAAACATCTCCCAGGGCACCGCAAAGGTGATTTCATCGGGCTTTAAAAAGCGGCGGTCGGATGGGTCCCAGCCGCCTAACACCGCCTTCAATTGGCCCCGCTCCAAGTACTTCAGGGGCCAGGCCACGATGTTGGTGCACCCGGCGCCAAAAGGTGACATAACCGCCTCAAAGTCGTTGGTGACGAAGGTGGCCAATTGGTTGAGGCCGCCGATGACCTCGCCCCGGGCAAAAAAGATCACCACCTCCGGGGTCTCCTCGGGGGTGAACTGGCTCAAGGGTTTGAACACACAAAATTGAGCCGGCGCCGGCCGGGGATCGAGCGTCTCAAAGAATCGCCGTGTAACTTCTGGAGACTCCAGATAGCATTCCCCTTCCAGGACCTTGGGAACACCGGTGGACACATAATGGATAATATAGTCGAGCTGGGGTTTTAAAAACCCCAGGTAAAAGGCGCCCCCCAGGCAGCCGAAGCGGGCCTGATCGAAGTAGGCGGGTTTGCCCAGTTTCCGGCCCCGCCAGATGATTCCCATAACGCAGGAGAAATTGGCAAAGGTCGCGGCCCAATCCACTTCGCCCCGGGCTTCCATGTCCACGTTGGGCAGAACCGCGCTCTGGGGGGAGAAGCCATCGGTGGGCTCTATGGGGGCATAGAACATCCCCATAGGTTCTTCCGGCAGACCCAGGATTTCCAAAAAACCCGCCACATCCGCTTGGATATCAGCTAAGAGCACCATTATTCCCTCTCCTCCTTTATCGCTGGTCATGTGGCGATGCGAGCCCGGAGGCCCGCCCTGCCGACTGGGTTGGTTTTCTATAAAAATGGCGAAAGACGACCGGTTAGAACTGCGGGCGCCTCTGCCCCATTTTGCCCCATCAGGGGCTCTGCCAGGATACTTTTTTTCCCCTGACCGATAGTCCCGGTTTCCATAACATTAAGCATTTTCCGGCGTTAAGCAAGTCGGCAACTGCTAGTTAACCCACAGCCAGCCCCATTTCACACTTTCATTCTCTCTTGACATATTGGCCATTATTTTTTAGGATGTAAACTAGTGGCTAATTTCACAATATGTGCACATAATTAGGTATATAAATATAATTGAATGGATGGTACATATATGGCAGCGAAAGCACGAGGTCCAGTAGGTCAAGTAATGGTTGTAGGAGCCGGGATCGCCGGGGTGCAGGCAGCTCTGGACCTGGCTAATTCTGGTTTCTATGTCCATTTGGTGGAAAAAAAGTCGGCCATCGGCGGGGTCATGGCCCAGTTGGACAAGACCTTCCCCACTAATGACTGCGCTATGTGCATCCTTTCCCCCAAGTTGGTGGAATGCGGCCGCCACTTGAACATCGAGATCCATACGCTGTCCGAGGTTACGGGAATCGCCGGTGACCCGGGCAACTTCCAGGTGACCGTGGAGCAGCGGCCGCGCTTCATCGACTCGGCCAAATGCATTGCCTGCGGCATCTGCGCCCAAAAGTGCCCCAAGAAAGTTCCCGATGAATTCAACGCGGAGCTGGGTCAGCGCAAAGCCGCTTATGTGCTTTATCCCCAGGCGGTCCCCCTGAAATATGCCATCGACAAGGACACCTGCATTTATTTCAAAAAGAAGGGCAAATGCAAGGCCTGCGAGAAATTTTGTCCCGCCGGCGCAATAGACTTCGACCAGAAGGGCGAGGTCCGGAAGGTTAACGTGGGCGCGGTGATCCTGGCCTCGGGCTTTACCCCCTACGATCCCAAGCGGTACCAAGGGTATCAATACTCCACCCTGCCCAATGTTGTCACCAGCCTGGAGTTTGAGCGCATTTTGAGCGCTTCTGGCCCCTTCCAGGGGCACTTGGTGCGGCCTTCGGAGGACCATGCGGAACCCAAGAAGATCGCCTGGCTCCAGTGCGTGGGCTCCCGGGATCTGAACCACTGCGACAACAGCTATTGTTCCGCGGTGTGCTGCATGTACGCCATCAAGCAGGCTGTCATCGCCAAGGAGCACAGCAAAGAGCCCATGGATGCCGCCATCTTCTTCATGGACATGCGCACCCACGGCAAGGACTTCGAGAAATATTACTGGCGGGCTGAAGAGGAGCACGGCGTCCGCTTCCTGCGCTCCCGGGTCCACAGCATCGATCCGGTGCCGGGCACCGCAGACGTGGCCATCCGCTACCTATCGGAGAACGGCGAGCTGAAGGTGGAACACTTCGACATGGTGGTCCTGTCGGTGGGACTGGAATCCTCTAAAGAAGGCTTGCAGCTGGCCCAAACCCTGGGGATCGAGATCAAGGCCGATACCCGTTTTGTTCAGACCTCAGCATTTACTCCGGTCAACACCAATAAACCCGGCGTTTATGTCTGCGGCGCCTTTCAGGCCCCCAAGGACATTCCCCAATCGGTAATGGAGGCCTCTGCGGCCGCCGCGGCCGCAGGCGAACTTCTGAACGCCGCTAGGGGCACGGCCATCAAGGTACGGAAACTGCCGCCGGAAACCGACGTTGTCGGCCAGGAACCCCGGGTGGGCGTCTTTGTGTGCAACTGCGGCATCAATATCGGTGGGGTCATCAACGTTCCTGCCCTCACCGAATTCGTGGCCACCCTGCCAGGAGTAGTTTTCGCCGACCAGAACCTGTTTTCCTGCTCCGCCGACACCCAGGACAAGATCCTGGGGGCCATCAAAGAAAACCATCTCAACCGGGTGGTAGTGGCCTCGTGCAGTCCCCGCACCCATGCTCCCCTGTTCATGGAAACCATGCAGGAAGCTGGGCTCAACCCCTATCTCTTCGATATGGCCAACATCCGGGACCAGGACTCCTGGGTACACATGAACGAGCCGGAAAAAGCCCTGGAAAAGGCCAAAGAACTGGTGCAAATGTCCGTGGCCCGGGTTACCCAGCTGGAGCCTCTCGAGAGAATGACCTTCCCGGTAACCAAGGCCGCTCTGGTGATCGGAGGCGGCGCCGCCGGCATGGAAGCAGCCTGGTCCATCGCCGACATGGGTTTTAAGGCCTTTCTGGTGGAGAAGGGTGACAAGTTGGGCGGCCAGGCCCGAAACCTGGTGGTCAGCTCCCGAGGCAATGATTACCAGGGCTATCTGGACGACCTGATCAAGAAGGTGGAAAATCACCCTAATGTCGAGGTTCTGTTCAACTCCACCGTCACGGACCCCAGCGGTTTCATCGGCAATTTCGTCACCATGGTGGCGACCCCGAAGGGCGAACGGCGGCTTGAACACGGGGTGACCATATTGGCCACCGGCGGTCAACCTTATAAGCCGGAAGAATACCTGTACGGTCAAAACCCCAATGTCTTCACGGCCTTTGAGATCGATAAGCTCATCAATGCAAAAGACGCCAAGGTGACTGGGGCCCAACAGGCAGTGTTCATCCAGTGCGTGGGCTCCCGCGAACCCCAGCGGCCTTACTGCAGCCGGGTCTGCTGCACCCATTCCGTAGAAAGCGCCCTGGCTCTGAAAAAGCTGAAGCCGGAGATGGATGTCTTCATACTCTACCGGGATCTACGCACTTACGGGGAGAAAGAGCTGCTCTATAAAGAGGCCCGGGAACAAGGGGTCATGTTCATCCGTTTCGATCTGGACGGCAAGCCCAAGGTGGAACAGACGGCCGACGGCAAACTTAAGCTAACTGTCACCGATCCCATTTTGGGGCGGCCGTTGGTCCTCAAGCCCGACGTGCTGACCCTGGCCGCGGCGGTACTCCCCAATCCCACCGAAGAGTTGGGGGAGTTGTTCAAGGTATCCCGCAACGCCGAGGGTTTCTTTGCCGAGGCCCACGCCAAGCTCCGGCCAGTGGATTTCGCCACCGACGGCTTCTTTATGGCAGGCCTAGCCCATTATCCGAAGCCCATCGATGAGTCCATCGCCCAGGCCAAGGCCGCGGCGGGCCGGGCCGCAACCGTCCTGGCCCAGGAACAAGTAGAGGTGGAGCCCATTGTCTCCACGGTGGACCAATCTCTGTGCATCGGCTGCGGCCTGTGTGAGGCCAGCTGTCCCTTCGGCGCCATACGACTGGTGGAAGTGCCGGGCAAAGGCTGGCGGGCGGAAAACATCTCCGCCTTGTGCAAGGGCTGCGGCATCTGTGCCGCCGGTTGTCCCCAGCGGGCCATTGATATGGCCCATTTCCGCGACAAGCAGATTCTGGCTTACATTAATAAGGCTGCTTAAGCTTTAGCCCTGAATAATTAAAAGGAGTCGGTTGATGAGCAAAGAATTCGAGCCGAAAATCATGGGCTTTCTCTGCAACTGGTGCGCCTATGCCGGGGCCGATACCGCGGGTATCGCCCGGTTCCAGTACCCTGCCAACCTGCGCATTATGCGCACCATGTGCACCGGCCGGGTTGACCCCATGTATGTCATGAAAGCTCTGGAAAAAGATTATGACGGGGTCTTCGTCTTTGGTTGACACATGGGTGACTGCCATTACCTGGAAGGTAATGTCTATGCAGCCCAGAGAATGGATCTGGTGCGCTATTTGTTGGACCTCTCGGGAATCGGCCAGGATCGCCTGCAGGTTCGTTGGGTCAGCGCCACCGAAGGGCAGCAATTTGCCGATTATGTCACCCAGCTCACTGAGCTGCTGCGGGAAATAGGCCCCTTGGAGCGCGACAAGATGGCACTGCACCTGGCGGCAGTGAGCCGGGCCATCAACAACCCCGATCTCAGATGGCTGATGGGTATGCAGCGTCAACTCACCGAGCGGGAAAATGTCTATCATGAAAAGCTGGACCGGGCGAGCTACGAGGATGTGATCAAATCCGCTGCCAAAGAGGAATACTACCGGGGTCTGATCTATGCAACCCTGAAAGACGGGCCTCAGACCGTCCGGCAAATCGCGGGAGTAACTGGCCTACCCCTCTACACCATATCCTTGCGGTTGAACGACCTGGAGAAAATTTCGCTGGTGAGCATCATGGGGCATGAAGGTCATAGTCCCAAGTTCGGCCTCTTGGCGGCCTAGCCCTTTACAGGGGAATGAGCCCTCAAGGGTTGCGATTCAAATCATTGGAAGAGGAATAACTCATGACGCAGCAAAACGATAAAAAAGTCGGGGCTGCCTTGGTATTGGGCGGCGGGATCGCCGGCATGCAGGCCTCCTTGGACCTGGCCAATGCCGGCTTTAAGGTCTACCTGGTGGATCGCTCTCCCACCATCGGCGGCACCATGTCCCAGCTGGACAAGACCTTTCCCACCAACGACTGTTCCATGTGTATTGTCTCCCCTAAGCTGGTGGAGGTGGCGCGGCACATTGATATTGAAACCATTACCAACTCGGAACTGGAATCCCTTACCGGGGAAGCGGGAAATTTTCGGGCCGTTATAAAAAATTATCCCCGTTATATCGATTTAGAGAAGTGTACCGGCTGCGGCATTTGCCGCCAGACTTGCCCGGTGAAAGCGGTTAATGAATTTAATTATGGTCTGGACCGCCGGGCGGCCACCTACATCAGATATCCCCAGGCGGTGCCCCTGGCCTACGCCATCGATCGCGACTCCTGCATCGGCTGCGGCCTGTGCGAGAAAGTCTGCCTGGCCAAGGCCGTCCAGTACGACGATGAGGTGAGGGAACGCGAGTTGGCGGTGGGCGCGGTGGTTCTAGCTCCGGGCTTCACCCTCTTCGATCCTCGCCGCCTACCCGGTTATGAATACAGTGAATCCCCCAATATCGTCAGCAGCATGGAGTTTGAGCGCATCTTAAGCGCCACGGGGCCATTCCAGGGCCATGTCATGCGCCCTTATGACCGGGATGAACCCACCAAGATCGCCTGGTTGCAATGCGTCGGCTCCCGGGATGAAAAAACCAATCCATACTGCTCTTCGGTGTGCTGTATGTACGCCATCAAGCAGGCGGTCATCGCCAAGGAGCATTGCAAGGAATTCACCTTGGACACCGCTATCTTCTTCATGGACATGCGCACCCATGGGAAGGATTTTGAGAAGTATTACTGGCGGGCTGAACAGGAAAGCGGGGTGCGCTTTATCCGTTCCCGGATTCACAGCATTGATCCCGATCACGCGACCGGCAATATCCACATTCGCTATATGAGCGAAGATGGAGCTATTCAGACGGAAGAATTTCATCTGGTGGTGCTCTCCTGCGGCCTGGAAATCAACCCCCAGGTCTTGCAACTAGCCGACAAACTTGGAGTTGAGATCAGGCCGGAAACTCACTTTGCCTGGAGCTCGCCCTTTGCACCGGTGACCACCAACCGACCGGGGCTCTTTGTCTGTGGGGCCTTTCAAGGTCCCAAGGACATCCCCCAGTCGGTAATGGAGGCCTCGGCTGCCGCGGCCGCCGCCGGCGAATTGTTGGCCTCGGCCCGGGGAACCGAACTAAAGGTTAAGGAGCTGCCGCCGGAGCAGGACGTCGAGGGTCAGGAGCCGCGTGTCGGCGTCTTCGTCTGTAACTGCGGCATTAATATCGGCGGTGTGATCAACGTGCCGGTCCTAACCGAATACGTGGCCACCCTGCCGGGGGTGACGGTGGCCGACCAGAACCTGTTCACCTGCTCCACTGACACTCAGGGCAAAATTCTGAATTTCATCAAGGAGAAGAAGCTCAACCGGGTGGTGGTGGCTTCTTGCAGCCCCCGGACCCATATGCCTATGTTCCAAGAGACCGTCCGGGAGGCGGGCCTCAATCCTTACCTTTTCGAGATGGCTAATATCCGGGACCAGGACTCCTGGGTGCATATGCATGAGCCGGAAAAGGCCCTGGAAAAGGCCAAAGACCTGATTCGCGGCGCGGTGGCCCGGGTGGTAATGCTGGAGCCCTTGCACAAGCAGGCCTTTCCGGTAACCAAAGCCGCCTTGGTCATCGGCGGTGGGGTCGCCGGCATGGAAGCCGCCCTATCCATCGCCGACATGGGCTTTCAGGCTTATTTGGTGGAAAAAGGCGATCAATTAGGCGGTCAGGCTTGGAACCTGGTGACCAGCGCCCGGGGCTACGACTATCGCGGCTACTTGGAAGAGCTGATCAAAAAGGTGGAGAAGCACGCCAATATCGAGATCATGTTCAACTCCACCGTCAAAGATACCAGCGGCTTCATCGGTAACTTCTCCTCCGTCATCCAGACCCCTGAAGGTGAGCGTCAGTTGGATCATGGTGCCACCATCATGTGTACGGGCGGGTACGGCCTGAAACCCGATGAATACCTCTATGGCCAAAACCCCAGGGTCCGTACATCCCTGGAATTCGACCAGCTTATCGCCGCCAAGGACCCCCAAATCATGGAAGCCCAGGAGGCGGTCTTTATCCAGTGCGTCGGCTCTCGGGAACCCGAGCGCCCCTACTGCAGCCGCCTGTGCTGCACCCATTCGGTAGAAAACGCCATCGAACTCAAGGAGCTCAACCCCAATCTGGATGTCTTCATCCTGTACCGGGATCTGCGCACTTACGGGGATAGGGAACTGCTCTACAAAAAGGCCCGGGAACTTGGGGTCATGTTTATCCGCTACGATCTGGACAGCAAGCCAAAAGTAGAGCAGACGGCCGACGGCAAGCTCCAACTGACCATCAACGATCCTATCCTGGGTCGGCCGGTGGTCCTGAAGCCCGACTTGTTGACTCTGGCTTCGGCGATACTGCCCAACCCGGTGGAAGATATCGGGGAAATCTTCAAAGTGCCTCGGAACGCCGAGGGCTTCCTCAACGAGGCTCACGCCAAGTTGCGCCCGGTGGATCTACCCTCCGACGGCCTCTTCCTGGCGGGGTTGGCCCATTATCCCAAGCCCATCGATGAGTCCATCGCCCAGGCCAAGGCCGCCGCGGGCCGCGCCGCCACCGTCCTGGCTAAGAGCATTGTGGAAGTGGGCGGTATCGTGGCGGTGGTGGACCCGGATAAATGCGCCGTCTGCCTCACCTGCGTGCGGGCCTGCCCCTTCAATGTGCCGGTGATTGATTACACCATCGACGCGGCCTACATTGATCCGGCCAAGTGCCAGGGTTGCGGTGTGTGCCCCTCGGAGTGTCCGGCCAAAGCTATTACCCTGAAAAATTTCACTGACGCCCAGATCATTGCCCAGGAAGAGGCTCTGGCTGCGGGATAATAAGAGGAGGAGTTATGACTGCTGCGTGGTCTCCAAAAATCATCGGCTTTTGCTGCCGCTTCTGAGCATACAGCGCTGCGGACCTGGCAGGTTCGATGCGGCTGCAATACCCCCCCGATATTAAGGTCCTCCTGATGCCCTGCACCGGACGGGTGGACATTATCCACCTGCTCAAAGCCTTCGAGGCCGGAGCCGATGCCGTCTTTGTGGCAGGCTGCCTGGAGGGCGAATGCCATTATCTTATGGGCAACATCCGGGCCAAAAAACGGGTCAACAAGGTGAAAAAGGATCTCGTCCCCATGGGGATAGAACCGGAACGGCTGGAGATGTTCAACCTGTCCTCCTCGGAAGGGCCGAAATTTGCCGCCCTGGCCAAGGAAATGGTGAGTCGCACCTTGAAGTTGGGCCCCAGCCCCACTAAACCAGAGGAACGTGCGGCCTGGCTCGCTAGCCAACCCAAAGCCGCCGAAGGCTAAAGATAAGGGAAGGGGGGCTAATACCAAGTTGCGGTCATACAGGTAATTATAGTTTTTGTAGGGGCGGACCTATGTGTCCGCCCTCAGAGTGGTCGCACATGCAAGTGTGCCTCTACAAAACCGAAGCTATTTTTACTTCTATGAGCGCAACTTGGTATAAGGGCGGTGCCCTTACCCTTTCCCCACCCCCATCCCATAAGTAGGAGCGACCCGCTTGGTCGTTCTGAAATGTGGGGGGCTTTTTACGCACCACATAACAAAAGGGAGGGCCTGATGGCCCTCCCTTTTGTTATGATCGGATAGGGCGGGTCTTCAGGCCGGCCCAGTGATGCTATATAGCGATTGCCAAAAGTTTTTTCCGTAATTAGGAGATACTTTAACATCCCAGATCCCCCCTAACCCCCCTTTGGTAAAGGGGGGAACTATAAGGAATTACTTATAAAATCCCCCTTTGAAAAAGGGGGATTTAGGGGGATTTAAAAATCAGCCAGCGGCATAAATTTATGGCAAACGCTATATATAGCGTTTGCCAAAAGTTTTTTCTTCTAATTCTCCTCTCCCCTTGTGGGAGAGGGTAGGGTGAGGGGTTAATAAGAAAAAACTTTTGGCAATGATGTATAAGCGGCTGAGATATCCCTGTAGTTCTTCTTGGGTGCTCTGGTGAAGCCCGTAGGGCGGGAAAGCGAAGCGCATCCCGCCTTTAGCATTATCCCATATATAGACTTCAACCATTTATCAACTCATTCCCAAGCCCAGCTTGGGCATGAGTGATCAATTCTTCCTCGCCATATTTTAGGGTATGGCCTCAATTCTGATTCTGCCCGCTTGAAAAGTGTGCCATCTTTATCAGCGCTGCTGGCTGCCCTCCCGGTCCTGGGTTTATGCTATCCCCATGCCTTGCCGGGATAGATGTGAGACACGTAAAATCAACCTGAGGATAATCGGCGGGTTGAACCCGTCCCACCCGTACCGCGTCCCGGCACAAGGCTGCCGGCGCATCAGTAATCCTTTGATATTAATAACTAATTTATGTGAGACTCAGATTTTAACCCTGGGACCAGCGCGGCACGACCGTGGCACGACCTTGGCAAAGAGCCGGGTACGGCACGCACGCACGCGACTTCCGGCCGGGTACATCACGAGGGGACCTTGCAACGTACCCGCACGCGTCCCGCGATTTCCCCCCCAAATCTGCCCGCGACGACAAAATCCAGGGCTTTTTGGGGTAGTTTAGGATGAAAAAGTGCACCAGTTTTGCTGGAATTTCGAGGATTGTGCAAACCGGGAACCGGTTTTCCGGGGTGGGAGCAGAGTTTGTCGCCCTCGTTCCCCAACTTGCACTTGGGTACGCCACTTTCCCGCCCAAGCTCTGCTTGAGCATCACCCGTAGGGGCAGTGTCTCTCGCATGGAGTCTCACACAAAAAAACGGCCTATGGAAACCATAAGCCGTAACTAATTGAAATTCGTGGTGGAGATGAGGGGACTCGAACCCCTGACCTCCTACATGCGAAGCAGGCGCTCTTCCAGCTGAGCTACATCCCCACGTGGTTTAATTATGGCGGGTTAACGGCTGATGTCAAGCATATTTGAGCGGGCTTGTCTTCTCCCCGCGTCGCGGTGGAAAAACCGGCAAGGAGGTGAGTGCAGGGTCGACGGCAAGGCAATGGTTTTATCCCCTGCCGCCGACCCCTTGCCACCTACACGGCCTGGACTTCTTTCAGGCCCGGTACTTCCTTGAGGAGCATCTTTTCTACGCCTTGCTTCAGGGTCATCTGGGACATCGGGCACCCTTTGCAGGCCCCGGTCAGGCGAACTTTCACCACGCCGTTAGTCACTTCCACGAGTTCAATATCGCCACCATCACGTTGCAACATGGGGCGGATTTTTTCCAAGGCTAGTTCCACCGATTTCATGAGATCGCTCACGTTATCCTCCAAAGGTTAATTGTTGAAATAATAACAACTCATTTGGCGCTTGTAAAGGAGGCCACGGAAAAGTCGAAGGTCAGGGGTTCACCAGGAAAACTGCCTGGACATGAGCCCGGATTTCTTCTTCGCCTACTTCTATTGGCGTGGGAGTGGCCGCCTTGGCCGCCAGATAATTTACGGACGAACCGCGGGGAGCGATGAAGCGAACTCCGGTGGAAATCTTGTCCACGCTTTTGATTTTAAGGCCAGCCGCCTGGGCCAGGGCTTCCGCCAGGCGCCGGGCTCGTTCCAGGGCATCCACGACCGCCTGCCGCTGGAGTTCTTCCATACGGGAATGGCTCCAAAACGGCCCATTGATTTGGGAAGCCCCGTTTTTTAAAGCAGTATCCAACACCTCACCCAACCGGGCCACATCCATGATCTTGATCTCCAGCCGATTGACGGCCCGGTAAGCCTTGACTTCCTGAGGAGAGGTCTTGTCTTTGTAGGAATGCACCGGCATCAGGCGATAACCCAGAGTCCGGACTTTATCCTCGGCCCCCAAGGCTGGCTTCAGGGCTTTCAAGACGTGGTCGGCCTGGCGAGCGTTTGCTTGGCCCGCGGCCGCGGCGGTAGCCGCCTGGGTCTCCACCTCTATGGTCAACGTCGCCAGATCCGGCGTGGCCGTCACCTTGCCTTCCGCCTCCACGCTGATGCTGGGAGGGGACAGGGTTTCCGCTCCCTGGGCCGGGAGCAGAAAGAAACCGGCGATTACCAGGGCAACCATAAATAGCGCTAAAAAAATCCGCTGCATCTCGCCTCCTTTGCGGCTCAAGCGTCAGCCGCTGCGTTTATGACAGCTTTTTTCCTGAGAGGGTAAGACTCAGCAAAAGTTATAAAATTACAGCCCTTAACGAAGATATGGCACCCGGCGGAATGAGTCAATCATTTTGAGGCACTTAGGCATATGTTTGCCTCCCTATTTTTTCCCAACAAAATCACTTCATAATCATAGGCATCATTAAACAGCCCAGCCGCCACCTTTGCCCGCCCCGCCTAAAAGAGTGCACGGAACTCAGGTACTGAATTAAAGAGTTTGTCTTCTTTGCCCGATTAGCTAAAAAGAAAGAGGAGAAATGATATGAAACAACCCATCTTAATTGTGGAAGATCACGCCGGCCTACGCAAATCCTTGCGAGAATGGCTAGAGCTATCATTTGCCCGCTACCCGTTATTGGAAGCCGCCAGCGGCGAAGAAGCCATAGCCATAGCCCAGGCGGCATCTCCCTGTCTGGTCATCATGGACATCGGCCTTCCGGGAATAACCGGCATCGAAGCCACGGAAAGCATCAAGAAAGCGATCCCCAGTACCAAGGTGGTGATGCTCACCATTTTTGACGACGACGACTATCGCAGCCACGCAGCCGCGGCCGGGGCTTTCGCCTATGTACCCAAACGCAAGATCAAAACGGAGCTTATGCCGGTTGTAAGACGGATTCTGGAAGAGGATAAAGGAGGAACCTAGCGATACGCTTTGGTAGGTCCTAAACATTTTCCTATGCAACTCTAATTTTAACTAATTTCAGGGAACCTTTGAACAGCAAGGCAGACGCAATTTTATTATTCCTTATCCTAACCCCATAGCCTTTTACCACGAAGCAGGGAACCGATGTCTACCATCACGATTCCATCAGGTATTCTGAAATAGACGCTGCCAAGCCGAATATAACTATCATTTAATGATTTAGGATATTGTCTTTTTATATATTTATATTGATTTTTTTTTAAAGCCGTGCCATTTTGTACGTCATTCCATAATTTTTTTCTGAAACAGGAGCATTTTAGCAGTTAATTCCGCCCGCAACAGGTGGCAAACACCAAGTGCGATGATTAAAATGGATTTATGATTTCTGATTATCGAGAATGCAGAGGTGAATATGGCTAAGCTAGCTGACAGAAAGGAGAAAAGCCTATCTACCATTGTTCATCTTAATCAGAAAAAAGATCCGGATGAAATCCAACCTATTGGTGAGGAAAAAGAAAAAGATTATAGAAAACTATTGGAAGATAAAATTAAGGAAAAAATATTTAATTTGGAAACGAATACAAAAGAACTGAAGGGGGGCCCAAAAGAACAACTGCAGAAAAAAAGAAGGTGGATGGGCGATGTGATAAAACCAATTTTGGAGGTAAAGGATGTACTTGAGAGGACCGAATTAATTGAAATAAAATTGATATATAGAAGAGGGAACGTAGCGTTAAATGACTTGAAGAATATTATTATTAAATCAAAGGATTATGATGAATCAAAACTAGTAAAATCCGGATTTAGATTAGATATAGATTTTTGCCCAAAGTCACAGGCTTTAAATAATAAAAAGGATTGTTATTTAGTGCAATTATTGGGCATTGCAGTGGAACAAGAGAATTTAAAAAAATATTATAGCATAGACACATTAATGGAGTTCGTTATAAACTATTGTTCCGAGTATATAGCCGAATTTTCAATCAGATGAAGTTTGTTGCAAAACACACAGAGGGTGAGTGGACCGACCCAAAGGAATGGGGAACTAGAATCACTTCTCTCGCCAGACCACCAAGAGCCCCAAGCTGAGCCAGAAGGCCTCCCGGATGCGTCGCAGGATGCTGAATGCGGCCCCCAGATCAAAACCCAAGTTAAAGCCCAGGGCCAGGAGGATATTCCCTCCTTCCTGTACCCCCATGGCCGCGGGGATAAAAAATCCCAGGGCCGTGAAGAGCATAGCCAAGGAATCCATGCAGACGGCCAAGCCCCAACTGATGGGGTGCCCCAGCAGCCAAAATATAATGTAAACCTCGACAGAATGGAGCAGCCAGCTAAGAAAAAACATGAAAAAAACCAACACGGCCCGGGCCGGATACTGGCAATAAAACTGGGACATAGCCGTATCCAGATCTTCCAAAAAACCTTCATGATCCCTGAGAAAGTGGGGTAGCCAGCCCCGCCGGGAGAGGAAGCGGAAGCTGTTCCCGCAGGGTCCCCGGCGCTGCACGACGACGAAGATGATACCCACGGCCGCCAGGCCCACGGCCGCCAGAGACAGGAACAGCATGTACTTGGCCGCCTGGGGCAGAAAGACTGGGGCCAGGGCTAGCCCGGTAAAGATATAGAGGGTGAGGCTTAGGACCAGGATGCCCTTCATAATCACGACTGAGGCGCTGGCCACGTCGAGAGGCACGCCATCGGCCCGCAGGCGGGCGGCCTTGAAGGGCTCTCCCCCCAGGGAGGCGGTGGGGGTGAGTTGGTTCAAAGACTCCCCTCCCAGACGCAGCCAAAAGAGGCGACCCACCGTGAGCTTCGCCGGCGGGTTGATGATGATATACTTCCAGGCCCAAGATTCCAGCAGATTAACCACCCCATAGGGCAGCAGCAGCAGCGGCCAATACCAGCCAACCTGTAAGAAGTGGTGCCTCAGGGTATCCCACCCCACCTCATTCAATATCCAAACAAAGAAAATCGAGGCGATCAGCAGGAGAATCAGATTAACCAGACGCACCTATATGTCCTTATCGCGCTTTGAGCGCAGCAAATCCTAAGCCAGCCGGGTGAAGGCGGCAACCAAATAATAATATCAGAGTGTATTGCATCAAGGAAGAACTTCTGCACCCTCTTCTGATGTGATACTTGGCTGCTTCGGGGGGCGGCGCATGAGGAAAACCAGGGGCAGCAGGCAAAGAAAGACGATGGTAAAGAACCAGTAGTCGTCGCAGAAGGCCAGCATTCTCGCCTGGCGCACCGTTTCCTGATAGAGGCCGGCCATAGCCTGGGGGGCATTCCACCACTGCCAGTTGGGCCCCAGTTCCGGCAAGGCCTGGGACATGCGATGCTGCCAATCAATAAAGGGCTGGGCTAACGGGGTGATATGTTCCACCAGGTGGTTCTGGTGAAATTGGCCCCGCCGGGCCAGGAGGGTGGTAGCCGTGGCAATGCCGAAGGAGCCCCCCAGGTTGCGCATCAGGTTGAAGATGCCGGTGGCATTGCCCATCTTCTCCTGGGAGATGCGGGACATAGTCAGAGTGGTAAGGGACACGAAGGTGGCCCCAAGACCAAAGCCTTGAATGAACCGGGGCCACCAAGCGTGATAAAAATTGATATTGGTATCATATTGGCTCATGAGATAGACGGCGTAGGCGTTGATGACCAGGCCCACAAATACTATTTTGCGACTGTCCATCACCATAGTG
Source organism: Desulfobaccales bacterium (assembly GCA_041648175.1). Taxonomy (NCBI): domain Bacteria; kingdom Pseudomonadati; phylum Thermodesulfobacteriota; class Desulfobaccia; order Desulfobaccales; species Desulfobaccales bacterium. The sequence continues at coordinate 23,324 of JBAZPO010000025.1, forward strand.
AGCCGGCCCACGATTGGCATGATCAGCAGGGACCCGATACCCCCGAAAGCCAGGGCCCAACCGGCCAGGGTGGCGTCATAGCCCATGAGGGTCTGGAGGAACAGCGGCAGGAGCATGATACTGCCATAGAGTACAAACCCGAAAAAGAACATGATGGTCACCCCGGCGGCGTAGTTCCGCTCCTTGAAGAGGCGGAGGTCAACCACAGGGTGCCTGGTTTTGAGCTCATGATAGATCAGGACAATCAAGGCCACCGCTGCGATGATGGCCAGGCGGGTGACGAAGTCCGAAGAAAACCAGTCTTCCCGCTCGCCTTTGTCCAACACCACTTGCAGCGCCCCTAGACCCACAACTAACAGTCCCAGACCCCAGTAGTCGATGCTCCCGGCCCGCTGGCGCCGGATGTAATCCGGGTCGAAGACAAACAGATAGGTGAGTAGCAAGGATATGATCCCGATAGGCAGGTTGATATAGAAGGCCCAGCGCCAGGTAAGGTTGTCCGTCACCCAGCCACCCATGATCGGCCCTACAATGGGGGCGATGATCACGCCGATGCCCCAGAGGGCCATGGCCATGCCCCGCTCCTCCACCGGAAAGGTTTCCAGGAGAATTGCCTGGGAAATGGGCTGGAGCGCCCCGCCGCCCACCCCCTGAATGATGCGAAAGACGATGAGCATTCCCAGGTTGGTGGCCATGCCGCACAACATGGAACTAAAGGTGAACAGCGTCATACAGAGCATCAAAAAGCGCTTACGGCCGAACAAGGCCGAAAGCCAGCCGGTAATGGGCAGGATGATGGCGTTGGAAACCAGGTACGCCGTCAAAATCCAGGTGGTTTCGTCTTCCGAGGAGGCCAAGCTACCGGCGATATGGGGCAGGGCTACGTTGACTATCGTGGTGTCCACGATTTCCATGAAGGTGCCGGCCATCACCGCAATGGTAATCAGCCATTTGTTGACGTCCCGGGGACCATTATTTGGAGGGCTCATCACGAGCTTATACCCTGATCAATTCCGGCAAGGGGATTCCCTGAGTTGTCCAAATCGAGGCTCGCGCAACCTCAATGGACGTCCGGGCCCAGCAACCTTTTACCGGTGCGTTCCCGGGTATCGATGGTAACCTCGGTGGACATCCCCAGGCGCAGGGGCCGGTTGGCCGGATAGGGGGGAGCCAGCACGATTTTGACTGGGATGCGTTGGACCACCTTCACCCAATTGCCGGTGGCGTTCTCCGGGGGGAGCAGGGAAAAGGCCGCGCCGGTGCCGGCCATGATGGAACTCACCGTGCCCTGGAATTCGATACCGGGATACATATCCACGCGAACCCTGGCGGGTTGGCCGATATACACGTGGGTGAGTTGTGTTTCTTTGTAGTTGGCCTGAATCCAGAGTTGGGGCGTTTTCAAGGGTACGAGCATCATCAGTGGTTGTCCAGGCTGGACCCAGTTGCCGACCTCCACTTGACGCCTGGTGATGTAGCCCTCAATTTCGGCCTTGATCTGGGTGTAGCCCAGGTTGAGGCGGGCCTGCTCCAGCCTGGCATTGGCTTCCTTGATGGCCGGTTGCTCTTCTAGGGGGATATCGGTGGAGCCGCCGATGGCTGCCAGGGATTCCTGCAATTCCTTCTGTGACCGGTTCACTTCGGCCTGGTTCACCCGGTAGCGGGTGTTCACCTGATCCAACATTTGTTTGGGTATGGTGCGGCGCTCATACAGGTTGGCGTAGCGGGTCTTGTCAATGCCGGCCAGGTTGAAATTGGCCTCGCTTTGGGGCAGTTTGGTCCTGGCGGTGGCCACCCGCACGTAAGCCTGGGCCATTTCCTGGCGCAAGCGTCCCAGGTTGCCTTCGGCCTGAGCCACCGCAGTCTCATAATCCTGCGGTTCCAGGGTCACCAAGACCTGCCCGGGGGTGACGTACTGGTTGTTATCTACCAGCACCTTGGCCACCCGCCCCGGCACCCGGGCCGAAATGACTCCCACATAGCCGGCGACATAAGCGTCATCAGTGCTGATGTGAATGTGGATATATATCCAATAGGCGACCCCGCCCCCTACCATGAGGAGGACCAGCAGGGCAATACCCAAGCGCATGAAGATCTTACGGGACATGGGGTTGCGGCTGCTCCTGAGGTAGGAGTTCGGTGATAGAACCGACGGCCCACAATATTTGGGACTTGGCCATCTGATGATCATAAACCGCAGCCCAGTAATTGACCCGGGTTCTGGTCAGGAGGGTCTCGGCGTCGATAACGTCGGTGGCGGTGCCCACACTTTCCTTATACCGCTCTTCGTTCAAACGCAGATTTTCCTCACCTTGGGTTACCGCGGTCTCCGTGGTCTTGATGCGATCCGAGGTCTCTTTGACCTTGAGGTGAGCATTCTGCACGTCCAGTTGAACTTGCTCATTCAGGTCCTTATGCTGTTCCTGGAGCTGTTCCACCTTGAGCTTGGCCTGAGAAACCGCGGCCTTGGTGTCCAACCCGGAAAAGATGTTCCAGTTCATGGCAAAGATGAGGGACCACTGGCTGTCGTTCACCGTAGCGTTATTGACCTGATAAAAGTATCCTCCCTGCACGGAAAACTTGGGAAAGTATTGGGCCCTGGTCTCCGTCACGGTCTTTTCCTGCTGGCGGATGCGATCTACCGAGGCCTTGAGATCGCTCCTTTGTTTCAGGGCTGCGTCGGTGGCCTGGCCCAGTCCCCAGGGCTTGACTACCACATTTTCATCCTTGAGTACCGTGGGAGCGGTTACGGGCAGCATCAGGACTTTGTTCAGCGCCGACCGCGTGTCGATATAATCGGTTTGGGCCACGATCAGGTTCTGCTCGGCGTCAGCCAGGGAGACTTTGGCCTGGAGCACATCATTGAAGGTAACCACCCCGAACTGGTACTGGTCCTGGGCAATCTTAAGATGCTGCTTCAGATCAAAGACCGTCTGCTGGGCCACTTCCACCAATTTCTTGGCCCTCAGGGTCTTGAAATATCCTTGGGCCACCGTCAGAAAGACGTTGTCTCGGGTCTGGGCCGTATCCAGGAGACTGGCCTTATGACCCATGATGGCGGCCTGATATTTGGAAGGAGTGCCCCAGAAGTCGAAGAGCAACTGGTTGATGGTGGTCTGGTTACCCCAGAAGTTTCGGTTGGTTTGGGCAAAGGAGACCCCGCCCGGCATCCCCGGAGCGCTGACCCCGATCTTAAACTTCAAGGGATCGTCATAAATGGTCTGGCTCGTTTGGGAATTGATTTGGGGCAGCAGCCCTGACCGGGCCCGGACGATCTGTTCGCCGGCAATGAGGGCCTGGAGGCGGCTGATCTTCAGATTGGGGTTGGCCTTCCAGGCCAGACGCAGGGCTTCCTTCAAATCCAGGTGCGCCGCGGGTGGCTCGGCGGCGCGGCCCGGGAAGATGGTCATGCTCCATATTACCAAAGCGCACAGGAGCACTCGCCCAAAGTTTCTGGCTGTCATAGCGCCGTTTCCTCTCCTGTAGGTTGCTGTGCCCGGATCAAACCGGAAGAGAGCAGGGTGAGAATTACCGGGAAGGCCTCCTGGACCGCAGCAGTCTGCCCTTCGTCCCGTTGGTAATAGCCGGTGGCCCGGACCAACCCCCGAAACAAAAAGGTAAGGAGGCGGGGATTGGCCGGAATAAACTGTCCAGCGGCGATGCCCTCGGCAAACAGGCTTGTCATCAAGGAGACAAACTTCTCCTCCATTTCCTGGATGTGCCACCAGAATCCTGCCCGGGATTTCTGCTTTCCCTGGAGCACTTCCCGTGCATAGATGGGAAACAGCAGCCGCTCCCGGTCGAGATACTCCAGGAGGACCGACACCATCCGGATCAATTTTTCCGGTGGCGTTCCCGGGGCCTGCAGCGATGACTCCACATCCCGGAGGATGTTTTCTCCCACCTGGCTGATCATGGCCAGGATCAGATCGTCTTTGCTTTGAAAATAGAGATACAGGGTGCCCTTGGCCACCCCGGCGGCGGCGGCGATCTCCTCCATGGTCAAAGCTTCCAGGCCGCGCTGGCTCAAAAGCTTGCGGGCCGCGGCCAAAATCTCCTGGGTCCGAAACGCAGTGACGATCTCTTTTTTGGTGGCTCTAGTCAAGGCTTTTATTTCTTAGAATTTGTTAAACTGGTACTGAGGGCTACCGACGCTCTTATCCCCAAACTGTATACTCAATGTGATCGATTTTCGATATAATGACTATGGGGTCATTGAAATGACCATTTAGTCAATAGTAGGTTTCCTCGGACATGTCAAGAAAAACTTGCAAACTCCCATGGCTCTGTTTAGACTAGAGAATATCTATAGGGTTCGTATCATTTTCGCTTTAAAATATATCTAAATTCGATATGTGACTTTTCGGAATTTGGGTCGACCTATTGTAACGAAAAACCAAAAACCCAAAACCAAAAACGATGTTTTCAGGAGGCGGTAATGCGCCGTCGTGATTTTTTAAAGCAGATTGCGGCCTTAGGGGTAACAGCCGGGGCCGGCCGGTGGGTGTTGCCGGAAGAAGTGTGGGCTATGGCCCCAAAGGAAACACCGCAGGCCGTGGTGGCCAAAGCCCAGGGAACCAATTACGCCCAACTGGTGGGAGATACCATCCAGGCCTTGGGTGGCATGAAAAAGTTCGTCAATCCCGGCGAAGTGGTGGTGGTCAAGCCCAACATGGCCTGGGACCGGACCCCGGAGATGGCCGCCAACGCCAATCCTGTTGTGGTACGCCAGGTGGTGGAACTGTGCCTCGAAGCCGGGGCCAAGCAGGTCAAGGTTCTGGACAACACCTGCCACGACGCCCGCAAGGCTTACGCCAATTCGGGCATCAAGGCCGCGGTAGAGGCTATCAACGATCCGCGGGCGACTGTGCCGTATGTGGACGATCGCCGGTTCGTGGAGGTCACCATCGAGAAGGCCAAGGCCTTGAAGAAATGGTATTTTTATAAGGATATCCTTGAAGCCGACCGCTTTATCAACATACCCATCGCCAAGAATCATTCCGAGGCCCGCCTCACCATGTGTCTGAAGAACATGATGGGAGCCATCGGCGGCTGGCGGGGCCGCATCCATGTGGGCCTGCACCAGAATATCGCTGACATGAACCTGCTGCTGCGCCCGGATTTGCATGTCCTGGACGCCACCCGCATCATGGTGAAGAACGGCCCTTCCGGGGGCAACCTCGAGGATGTTGAGGTGAAAAACCTGGTATTCGCCGGCGTCGATCCCGTGGCCCTGGACTCCCTGGGCACCGGCCTGTTCGGCATGAAACCCGAGGATCTCGGCTATATCATCAAATCCCACCAGGCCGGCCGAGGGGAAATGGACCTGAACAAAATCAAGGTTATATGAATCGGATAAAGGACGGGGCCGGTAACCTGCGGTAGGCCAGCCGGTTATCGCCCCTCAAACTCCCGCAATCTTCCTGAAGGCCTCCAGACATCATCCATCGTTTCATGGCTGCGATAATCCTTCATTTAAGCGCAATTGCCCCACCCTCCGGGAGGATGACGGCAATCTTGACAATCCTCCGGTTGGGGGTCATCCCGGAAAATTCTCAATTACCAAAAGATGTTGGCAAAACTCATGGATAAACCCAGTTTCTCCTTAACCCGGCGCAGGTGGACCCACCTCCGCCGGGTCGTCCAGATTCTCTTTCTGGCGCTGTTTGTGTGGCTCTTTTTGAAAGCCGAATTCGAGGGCGAAAACCACCTGGCCTGGCCGGTGGACCTGTTCTTTCGTTTTGACCCCCTGATCCTGGCGGCCAATCTCCTAACCTTCAGTCCTATCGTGGCCGGGCTTTTCTGGTCATTACTCTTTGTGGCCCTGACCTTCGTCCTGGGCCGGTTTTTCTGCGGCTGGGTCTGCCCTCTGGGCACGACCCTGGACTGCAGCCGACGACTGCTCTTCAGTCCCCGACCCGACCGCGGCTGCGCGGCCCGGTGGCGCCGGGGCAAGTACTACCTGCTCATCGGCCTCCTGGTGGGGACGCTGTTTTCCCTGAATCTGGTTGGACTGTTTGATCCGTTGTCCTTGCTCTACCGCACCCTGGCCATCGTGCTTTACCCGGCCTTCGGCTACGGGGTGGAAAAAGCGGGGCTCACTATGTACCGCCTGGGCCCGCCGGTCACGTATGTCAGCGAGCCCCTCTATCAGTTTTTCAAGGCTACGGTGCTACCCTTTCGGCCCCTGGTCTACGTGCTGCCTTTTCTGACGTTGGTGCTCTTTGCCCTGGTGGTAGCGGCGGAGCGGGTGGATCGGCGTTTCTGGTGCCGGGCCTTCTGCCCACTTGGAGCCCTCTACGGCCTCATCGCCCGCTTCTCGCTGCTCCGGCGGCGGCCCGCCGCCTTGTGCCCCGATTGCGGTGATTGCGTGGAAGTCTGCAAAATGGCTGCCTTTGCCCCGGACAAACCGTCCCGCCACTTAACTGCCGAATGCCAGCTCTGTCTTAAGTGCCTGGAAACCTGCGATAAAGAGGATCGGGTGAGCTTTACCTGGGTTTCCAAAGCGCTCCGGGCCCCGCTAGACCTGGGGAGGCGTCAGGTGATCACTGCCGTTGCCGCGGGGGCGGTGGCCGTGCCCATGATCCGCCTGGGTTCCCTGGCCCGACGGCCCGATGAGTTTCTCATCCGGCCTCCCGGTGCCCAGAATGAAGCCGAGTTTCTCTCGCGTTGTATCCGCTGCGGCCAGTGTATGAAGGTCTGTCTGACCAACGGCCTCCAAGCGGTATTGTGGGAAGCGGGTTTGGAAGGGATCTATACCGCGCGGCTCATACCCCGTATGGGGTATTGCTCCTACTCCTGCAATCTCTGCGGCCAGGTCTGCCCCACCGGCGCCATCCCCCCCCTTAAGCTGGACGCCAAACAGGCCACCACCCTGGGAACCGCGTTCATCAATCGCTCCCGGTGCATTCCCTACTCCGAAGGCACCGATTGCCTGGTGTGCGAGGAACATTGCCCCGTTTCTCCCAAGGCTATCACCATTACCGAGCAAGAGGTCGTCAATCTGCAAGGTGAACGGGTCAAAATCAAACTGCCACTGGTCAATGCCGACCGCTGCATCGGCTGTGGCCACTGCGAACACGTCTGCCCCGTGGGTGGTGCGGCGGCAATCCGGGTGAAGCGGTCGCTCAGGGTCGAGATGTAAGGAAATCTTAGGGGAGGGGGCTAAGAGTCTTTTTCTCGGTGCACTTACCCGCCTCCCCCCCAATCCCTTAAGATTTAGTCAAAAGATCGGTCTTCCCTCTTCTCTTTCAAGTTTCCATAATCGAGCTGATGCGCTATCCTTGTCGACATCGGATTACAACCCCCTAGCATCGGAAAGTCGGCGATAAGGAGACCGGAAATGAAGAATCTTGCCAAAGCGCTCTTGCTGATCATGGTCATGATAATGGGTCTGTCCCTGGTTACAGGGATGGCGGCAGGTCAGGTGAAGCTCGTCAAAGGCCAAACGCTTTATCTACCCATTGCTACAAGTTACGTAAGTGATGATTATTCCTTTAATGTAAATGCCACTATTTTCATACATAATACTGATCCCGATCATTCAATCAATATCATCAAAATGGATTTCTATAATACCAGCGGCAAACTGGTCGAAAAATATTTACAGCAGCCCCTGAAACTTGCTCCTGCGGCGGCCACCCGGATTCACGTCAAAAATCCCTTGAGTGGCGAGGAAGGGACGGCAGCGCACTTTGTTATCCAATGGCAAGCAGAAGCCAAAGCGGTCGAACCTATAATCGGGGGTTTGTTGTTCAGTTCGTCTGGGACCCGTGGTTACTCCTTCTCCACACATCCGAGAATCGTCCAGGAGGCTGCCGATTAATTATCATGGTATGCCAAATTGACTAAGATGCCTGCTCCGGAAAACCCTGGAATCAAACGTCATTACCCCGACCAGCCCCTGGTGGGCGTCGGCGCCGCGGTCTTTAAGGGCGGCGAAGTGCTGCTGGTGCGCCGGGGGCAGGAACCAGCCATGAACTCCTGGAGCCTGCCCGGTGGCCTGGTGGAGTTGGGGGAGACTATGGAGACCGCCATCCGTCGAGAACTGGCGGAAGAAACCGGAATAACCGTGCGCCTCTTGGGCATCGCCGCGGTGCTGGAACGCATCTTCCCTGACCCCGACGGCCGCATCGCCTATCATTATGTGTTGGTGGACTTCCTGTGTGACTATCTTGACGGGGAGTTGACCCCCGGGTCGGATATCACCGCGGCCCGGTTCGTCCCTCTGAGCGGACTCTCCGATTTCGACCTGCCCCAATACACCGCGGAGGTCATCCACCGGGCCTGGGAGCAGAAGCGGCAGGGTACTTGTTTGCCGCTCATGTAAAGGGCGGACACACCGGTCCGCCCCTAAGAAAATCTTTGCCGGCCTATGTTCTCAGATCAGCTTACCCACCGCCTGCAAGACCTCATCGTAGTTGGGTTCGTTGGATAGCTCTTTTACAAGTTGGACGTAGCGCACCACTCCCTCTTTGTCCACCACAAACACGGCCCGGGCCAGAAGGCGCAATTCCTTGATCAACACCCCGTAAGCCATGCCAAAAGCCGCGTCGCGGTGGTCCGAGTAGGTCTTGACCCGGTCCACGCCTGCGGCCCCGCACCAACGCTTCTGGGCGAAGGGCAGGTCCATGCTGATGGTCAGGATTTCTACGTTAGGCCCCAGCTTGGCGGCCTCATCATTGAACCACCGGGTTTGGATATTGCAGACGGGAGTGTCCAGGGAGGGCACCGAAGAGATGATGGCCACCTTACCCTTAAGCGTGGAAAACTTGAAGGGGCTTAAGTCGTTGGCCAGAACCTCGAAATCCGGGGCCGGCTCCCCTCCGTGCACTTCCTGGCCCACCAGGGTCAGGGGATTGCCTTTCATGGTGATCACTCCGGGGCGTTCTGCCATATTCTTATCCTCCTTTAAATAAAACACTGGGGGTCAGAAGCCAGAAAATCGGGGTTTCCTTGGGCCGTCGCAGACGCATAGGCAATGGCCCGGCAGCCCCGACAGGCGGACCATCTCGGGCACTTGCCGCATTTACCCTGGTAGAGGTCTTTGGTTCGAAGTTGCTCCAAAACGGGAGAAGCGGCCCAAATTTCCCGCAGAGGAGTCTCTCCCACTTTTCCCAAGGCAATAGGCAAGCGGCGACAGGGGGTAACTGTGCCGTCCGCCAGGATGGTAAGCCCGGACACCCCCGCGGCGCAGCCCCCGGCCGGAAAGGTGTTATTTTCGCCATCAGCCGGCGCGGGGCTGTTCATCTGGGCCGCCATGGGGTCTCCGGTAGTAATCTCCAGGCCTTCGACCTGCATGGATAAAATACTTTCATACAAACGCTTCGTCTCATCTAAGGTCAGCATGTGGGCCAGCAAGTCTTTTCCACGGCCCGAAGGAACCAGGCGGGAAAATCCCAGCCGGGAAACTCCCAGTTCGCGGGCCAGTCCTACCATCTCTTGGAAATAGCCGGCATTCATTCTGGAAATGGTGGCATTCAATGAGACCTTCACCCCTGCCTGCAGGAGGTTTCGGATCCCCAGGAGAGCGGCGGCAAAACTGCCCCGGCCTCTGACTTGTTCGTGAATCTCCTCTGGCCCTTCCAGGCTGATCTGGATGCCCTGGACTCCCAAAGCCGCAATTTTTTTTGCTATATCGAGGGTAATGCACGTGCCATTCGAGAGAATATAAATTTCAAACCCGGTCTGCACCAGCCTGCCCAGGATGTCAAAAAAGCCCGTCCTTAAGACCGGCTCCCCTCCGGTGACGTTAAAACTTGGGGAAAAATCTAGGCCATAAGCATCATGCCAGGCCTTAAGCATGTCGCTGATTTCTTCTATTACCCGGTAAATTTCGGCCAGCGACAATTCTCTAAAATTTCCACCTTCCTGGTAACAATGCCTACACTTCAGATTGCATCTCTCCGTGAGATGCCACTGGATTAAAAAATCATAGGGCTGACTGAGGGACATAGTTTCCGGCCTTCATAGAAGGACTTACTTGACGGAAAGATCTGGGACGGGATAAGGGCGGGAATCGCCGGCAAGCAGATATGGCAAAATGAGTGATGGCTTTGGTTTTGAGCGATACTCAAAAATGCCATATCTGCCCCCATCAGTTGCTGAACCAGCAACCGTTAATTTTTTCATTCCTTTCACTTGTGACATACCTTGCGGGGATCGACTTTCTTGACCTGACCCCAGAAGGCAGCCTCCTTCGCCAACGCCTCTTTGCTAAGCTTCATCCCGCCCTCACCTCCTTTCCGTTTCATCTTCCTGTAAATTATGAACAGAGAAAAGGCTTGTCAAGGCGGCCAAACGTCGGGGCGGGTTTCAAACCCGCCCCTACACTACGTTGTCTGAAAATTTGGAGAGGAACTATGGTGTTTTGACCTTAGGCAATTCCGCCAGGGCTTTTTTGATCATCTCATCCGGGTCGAGTTCGATATCTTGCAGTTTGCCTTCCAGGAAGGCGTCGTAGGCCGCCAGATCGAAATGGCCGTGGCCCGAAAAATTGAACACGATGCACTTGGCTTGATTGGTCTCTTTGCACACCAAAGCCTCATCCACTGCGGCCTTGATGGCGTGGGCGGTCTCCGGGGCCGGGATGATGCCTTCAGTTTCGGCAAAGAGGCGGGCCGCCTCAAAGACCGGGTTCTGCGGATAGGCCCGGGCTTCGATAACTTTTTCGTGCACCAACTGGCAGAGGAGCGGGGCGTCGCCGTGGTAGCGCAGGCCGCCGGCGTGGATGCCCGAGGGCACGAAGGAATGCCCCAGGGTGTACATCATGATCAAGGGTGTTAAGCCGGTGGTGTCACCGAAGTCATAGGTATAGGCGCCCTTGGTCAGGGTGGGGCAGGCGGTGGGTTCCACCGCCACAAAGCGCATTTCCTTGCCCTTCAGCTTGTCCGGTACAAAGGGAAAGGCAAAGCCGGCGAAGTTGCTGCCGCCGCCGACGCAGCCGATGAGCACGTCCGGCGATTCCCCAGCCAGGGCCAGTTGCTTTTTAGTCTCCAGGCCCACGATGGTCTGGTGCAGCATGACATGGTTGAGGACGCTCCCCAGGGCATAGTTGGTGTCGGCATGGGTGGCGGCGTCCTCCACCGCCTCGGAGATGGCCATGCCTAGACTGCCCGAGGTCTCCGGGTCTTTGGCCAATAAGGACCGGCCGGCCTGGGTGCGATCCGTGGGGGAGGGGTAGACGCTGGCCCCCCAGATGTGCATCAGCGACCGCCGGTAGGGCTTCTGTTGGTAGCTCACCTTGACCATATAGACGGTGCATTCCATGCAGAAGAAGTTGCAGGCCAGGGACAGGGCGCAGCCCCACTGGCCGGCCCCGGTCTCGGTGGCCAGCCTTTTGATGCCTGCCGCTTTATTATAGTAGGCCTGGGCCACCGCGGTGTTGGGCTTGTGGCTGCCCGCGGGGCTCACGGATTCGTTCTTATAGTAAATGCGGGCCGGGGTCTTAAGGGCCGCCTCAAGGTTGTAGGCCCGGTGCAGGGGGCTGGGCCGCCACAACTGATAGATGCGCAAAACGTCGTCGGGGATGGCAATCCAACGCTCCGGGCTGACTTCCTGCTCGATCAAGGCCCGGGGAAAGATGGGCGCCAGGTCGTCCGGGGTGATGGGTTGGCCGGTGCCCGGGTGCAGATAGGGCGGCATGGGGGATGGCAGGTCGGGAATAATATTGTACCACTCCTGGGGCATCTCGCTTTCGCTCAGTTGGATCTTGTAAGAGTCCATATCGGGGAAGTGCTCCTTGGGAAAAGATTCAGGCCATTGAGCCGAAAAACCGGGGTCTGGGTGCTACAAGACGTGAGAGGGAAAAACACCCCAGGGTTTGCTAACCTGGCCGTATGACGTGAATTTTACCACAAGAAGACCGTCTCCTCCAGACCTTTTCCTTCAAGAAACACCAGACACATAGAGCCCTTGCCAAGAGTTCTTTCCTTTTATTCTCCTCTCCCCTTGTGGGAGAGGGTAGGGTGAGGGGCTAATAAGAAAAAACTTTTGCCAATGAGTATAAAAGTATTTTAGTATTATCAATATGTTGAATCACAGTAACCCTTTTTTCGTATCATCTAGGCGGAATTTGTGTCGCTGGTGAATCGGTATGTGCCGCCGAGGCGCGGTGTAGAGCCGTTTAGTCCATAAGACGGGATGCGCTTCGCGCCCTACGGGCTCTTGGAAACGAGGGCGTAAAAAAGGAGTTGGGAAAGAGGACAGTCGAAGTGGTAGAGGCCAAACCGGACTCGGCCGGTTGGGCCTCCCAAGGCTATTTCTTATAGGCGCCGCTGCAAATGATTATGTCATCGACCTTTTCAAAGTAGACGGTCTTGGGATCGACCTTTTTGGTCTTGGGGTTTTCCCACTTGTAGTCGACCCAACCCATCCCCTTGCCCTTGGCATCTTTGACGATATCCACGGCAAAGAGTTTGCCGTCGGCGTCTTTTACCGTCATGAAATCTTTGCCCACCAAGGTGGCGTTCGGGTGGGCCAGCATCTTGCCGTTCATATCCAGCACATAGATGTACAGATCGTCCTTGGCAAATTGCCCCTTGGGATTGCTGAATTCGGCCAGGGACTTGTCTTTGCCGTTGGCTTTAAAAAACTCTTTGGCCTTGGCCACCCAGCCCTTGGCGTCATCAGGGGTGGCATCGGCAAAAGCCGCGGCCGCCAAAAATCCCACTGCGAACAGAACAACAACCAACACCGTCATGGTCTTACGCATCGCATCCTCCTTGTTGTGATGGTCCATAGTGCATTTCTGCCCTTAACGCGTAAACCTCTGAATTCAAAAGAGCCCTACGCATCACCTCCTTGGGTTCAGTGAAATCCACATTAATAATCATTGACGTATATGTCAAATACTTAAATTACGTTATAAAATAATTATTATAAAAAAATTGACCGGAAAGGCGGGAGGCCATGAGTGCAGATCCCATCGCGGCGGTGTGGCAGACGTGCAAAGACTTTTATATGGAGGCCAGGGTGGTGCTGCGGCATCCCTGGAGCTTTCCGGAGCGGCTGGGGCTGGCCGCGGACAATCTGTTCGGGAAAGGGACGGCGTTTTTGCTCCTGGCCACCGCGGTGGCTTATCTGTTGTGCATTCCGGTCTTCTTGGCGCACGACATGGCGGTGAGCAAGGGGGTCATGGTGCTCCTGCGCATCGTGGGGTTGTATGGCTTCGGGCTGGCGCTGCACCTGGTCTTGAAGCTGCTGGGGAGCCGGGGCGTGACCCTCAAAGAGACCCTGGGCCTGTACGGTTACCAGTTGGGGTTCCAGACGGTTGCCTCAACCCTGCTGATGTACCCGTCGTATATGGCTTATAAACAGATGGCGCTTTTGGCCTTGGGCGGGCAGGACGTGGCGCCGCTCCCGATTGATTCCCTCCTCAACTTTCTGGCGACGATGCTCATCATAATAGTGTGGGCGGCCATAGCCATGGTGCCCATGTATGCCCGGTACCATCACCTGGCCAAATGGGGCAAGACCCGGGTGGGCATCGCCTTTGTGCTGGCCCTCACCATCTGCTGGCCGTTCTTCTCCTGGGTCCTGCCCTGGCTGTATAAGCTGGGCAAGTTTTTATAAAGCAGGGGCGAAAAGGGGAAGAGGGGAAAAGGCGAAAAGGGTTGGAATCGGGAAAGAATTTGACAGGTTGGGGGCGGTTGTTCTAGCATGGGTGCATGAGGGGAGGATGGTGGTTCAGGGGAGGGGGGACTGGCGGGAAGAACTCAACTCGGAAGGATTGAGGTTAAGGCGGGTGGGGCAGTGCTCGTACTGCGGTTGCAAGAAAAACAATCTTTTTTGGTATAAAGCACAAGATATTGTGTTGACAAGTGTTTAATTGGATGTATATTGGCATGTGAACAAGTGGGGTTATATGCGCAAATTTCTCGCAAATGGAGCAATCCATGGATAACGAGGACAAACTATCCCTTCAAAAACTTAGCATCTATTTAATTAAAGACCAATACAAAGACCCTCAATCCATAATAGATCTTGAGAAAAGGCCAGAAAGGCGTGCGCTTGATGGGATTGGTGATCTTTTCGTAAGAAAGGGTTGGCCCAAGCCTCCGAGGTGGGCCCCTTTTTTTGAAGATTATGTGAATGAGGAAGAATTGGGTCTTATAGAATCGACTGCCGCTGCCCTAATAATTGAATCAAAACAGAGACTATTTGCGGTAACATTTGGACAGGGGAGATATTTATTGAATCCGGGATGTTGGGAGGAGCGTTTTGGACTCCTTGCATGTCTCAATTCTATCGGAGAAAGTAATATACGTAGTATTGACAAAGTGACGATAGATACAATATCCCGACACTCGAAAGAGCAAGCAAGCCGTGAGGTGCATCCAAGCGAATTTGGATTAGATATTGAGCAAGATTTGCTTAGGGGCGTCACAGGAAGACCAACTGAAGAAGGATTAGGGACGCGAATTTCCGGAACAGATGCTCTTCATGTTTTAGCTCATATAAAAATCGGTTCCCTCAGGGAGCTATTGTCAAAATACTATGGCAAATCATTGGAGGATACATATAAAAATATATTTCCATGGGTAGACCATATTCGTGAAATAAAAGATGTATCAATAATTGAGCAACTCGACAGCGTTTTAATAGAAAAAATGATCAATGAGGAACTGGACAATATTTGGATGGCAGTGCCGCAGGTAGTAGAATGGGAGCGAATTAAAAGTTTTCAATTTATAGGGTTTGGACGTCAATTATCTGAATATTCTGATATACATATTCCGGAATTTCTAAAATTAATAAAAGATCGTAAGGAGCTTTCAAAAGAATTATTAATAAAAAGAAGAGCAAATGCTATTGATCATGATGGAAAATCAATTTATAAATGGCAAGTTTACCATTGCCTTCATGCAGAAATCGATATTGACAGCGAATCATTTCTTTTAAGTGGAGGTAAATGGTATAGAATTGATAGAGATTTTGTTAGCGAGGTAAATGAAGCTTATAAAAAAATCCCTCGTTATCAGCATTGTTTTATGGAATATGATCATGAATCCGAAGCAGCTTACAATAAGTACGTAGCAGAATCTGACTCTTCAAAATATGCTCTGATGGATAGAAAACTCATTCAGTATGGAGGAGCTAACCAGAAAATCGAATTTTGCGATCTTCTAATTAATAAAAAGGATATCGTACATATAAAGCGCTATGGCCAATCAAGTGCCTTGAGTCATCTTTTTTCACAAGGGCTTATTTCGGGAGACCTATTTTTTACCGATGCAGAATTTAGAAAGTTAGTAAACGAGCGCCTTCCTAAAGAACATCGCTTGGAAGACTATAACCGACGCATAGAACGTGAGGAATTTCAAATAGTTTTTGCTGTTATTAGTAATAATCCAGGAGATGATCTTGTCCTCCCATTTTTCTCAAGATTAAACTGTAAACATGCTGCAAAGAGGCTTCAAGAAGTATATGGATATAGAGTATCTATTGGGAAAATCAGTATAAATCAAATTCGTACAAGAACCCAAACATGTCCTCCAAAATTGAAAGGATTCAAATGAGTTTATGAATTCTCCTAAAACCTTTTTATAAAAGATGGTGCAGATCTGGGCAGCGGCCATCTTAATATGGCCGAATTTGGTGCAATTATAAGGAGAACGACCAATGAAAAAAAAAGCCCCTCCTCCGAAAAAAATTGGTAGAAATGCAGAAGATGGCCGTTTCGTTACTCAGGATTATGTGAAAAAGAATCCGAAGACCACTATAAATGAGACGATAAAGATTAAACCCAAGAAGAAGTAGAACATAGTTAGCCGAGTCCTACCCTGTGGGTTTTGTCAGGAAAGGTGCCTAAGCAGAGCTTGGGCGGAAAGTAGCGTTCCCAAGTACTGGAAGTCGGGCGGGGAGACCCCGCCCCTACCCTCTCTCATCAAGGGGGAGGGAGTTAAAGGAAAGATGGTGCGTGAGACGCACCCTACATTATTTCCTAACCCCTGGCACCTGAAACCTGACACCTGGTCTGGTCCCTCACTTCTGGCAACTGGCCACTAACCCCTGCCCACTTTTTTTCTCAACAGGGCTTGCCTTTAATTTCTGATTTGCTATCATCTACTGGTTAAGCATCGGGGCCGGGGGGCGAGGGTTTCCCGGCCATTGATTTGCAGGGATGGCGTGGGTTTGGAAGGTGGGCAGCCAGCCCGGACAAGGTCCGGCAGCCTGGGAAGATTGTGTAAGCGGCGGCCTTCCGATTCTCGCAGTAAGGAGCCCAAGCACAGCTTGGGCGAAAAAGTGCGTCCCCAAGAGCAACTTGGGAACGAACAGTAAACGAATAGGCTCTTTCAAAACTTCAGTTTGTGTTCATCCGGAGCGGAGTAAAGCGGCTCACCTGATTAATCAGGGGAGAAGCGGCGCTTTAAATGGCCAGGTTTGAGGATGGGAAGCATTTCATCCTCACCCCAAGCCTCCCCCAGCATGGGGGAGGGAGTTACGCCCCCCAGAGAGTTAAAGATTTCCATAATTTTCAAAAGGGGGGGTTGACAGGGACGGGGAGGTTGGGTTATAAATCCTTGTTGCCCTGGCAATCGTCGGTGAGCCTCTCGGGGCGGAAAAAAATCCGGGACGAGGGGTTGACAGAGAAGGGAACCTGGGTTACAAAAACAGGTGCCACTGCGGGCGGGAAGCTCACGAAAAACAAACGAACTTCTCACAAAGAACTTGACAGCGGCGAAAAAGTAGATATAATTTTAAGCACCAAAACTTGCTCTTTGAAAACTAAATAGTGAGCCCGAGTGCGGGAAAACTCCAAGTAAAACTGGAGAGTTTGATCCTGGCTCAGAATTAACGCTGGCGGCATGCCTAACACATGCAAGTCGCACGAGAAAGCCCGGTTCGCCGGGCGAGTAAAGTGGCGCACGGGTGAGTAACGCGTGGATAATCTACCTCTTTCTGGGGGATAACGCACCGAAAGGTGCGCTAATACCGCATAACCCGGTTGATTTTTGGATTGATCGGTAAAGATGGCCTCTTCATGAAAGCTATCGGGAAGAGACGAGTCCGCGTCCCATTAGCTTGTTGGTAGGGTAACGGCCTACCAAGGCGACGATGGGTAGCTGGTCTGAGAGGACGATCAGCCACACTGGAACTGGAACACGGTCCAGACTCCTACGGGAGGCAGCAGTGAGGAATATTGCGCAATGGGGGAAACCCTGACGCAGCGATGCCGCGTGGGTGAAGAAGGCCTTCGGGTCGTAAAGCCCTGTCAGGC
>JBAZPO010000026.1 GCA_041648175.1 Desulfobaccales bacterium
GGTGTTGGCGGTGTTTACTAGAACCTCCTTGAAATCCTTCAAGGCGTTGTAGCGTTTAACATCATTGGTATGAAATCCGATCAGTTCCAGTTGGGTGGATTTTTGGAGCGGGCAGGCCCAGCAGCCATATCTGGCATTGCCGACACAGACGCCTGCTTTTTCGCCGTAGACGCACTCATCCGAGGAGTATTTATAGACATTGATCAGTTCGGCATGATCGCCCCAGGGGCAGGGCTCAGTCATGAGGCATTCCCAGACGTCATGGGCGGTCCAATCGAGGATCGGGGCGTAATGGTTAGGCGCATAATTCTTTTTCTTGTAAATCCTGGCTCTAAGGGCGCTCTCGGAGCTTCTGACCCCGACAAAGACGGTAAACTGTTTTCCAGTCGTGATCTGCTTGATGTAATTTTTGATCGGGTCGATCTTGAGTTTGCCGGTGCACCAGCGAAACCCCATGTGGGCGGCGGGATAACCCATGCCCAAGACCGAAACCCAAAAGCTGTTTGTGAGTTCGGGATAGACCATGATCATCTCGGCATTCAGGTGGCTTACCTGGATGTAGTTCTGGATCAGCTTACGGGTGCGATCAAGATATGTTTTGAAATAGGGAATTTCCATGAGGGTATCGGAGGTAATGATATAGAGCTTCTTGTTGCTGTTGCCTATTGCTTGAATGATTTGTTGCAGCATCACCGAGGAGTCCTTGCCGCCTGAGAATGAGACGATGTTGATGTCCCGCAATTGCTGGTGGATTTCCTCTATTAAGGCCTCTTGGATGGTAGCGCTGGACAATTAACGAACCTCCGGTATCTCATCCCATTCCATCTCATCCAGGCATCGGCCGGCGGCTTTCTTGCCGACGCGAGACATGAGCATTGCATTAAAATCGTTGTGATTAAGTCCACTCCGCTTTTCTTCAGCCATAATATCGTCCCGGTGAAAGGCAATTGACCGTCCATCGCTATAGACGCAGAGAACCTTTTTGCGATAATCCGTGGCATGTGCCCATTCTCCCCAGCTTTTAAAGAAGTACGGCACTCCCGCCGCTTGGCATTGATCCCGCAAGCCTCTGGCCCAATTCGGGTGCATAGGGCGGGCCCCGGGGCCGGACTCGCCGCCAGCAATTACCCAAGCGTCATTGCCACGCTCTAAGAAGTCAGACGGCAGAACCACGGGGCCAAGTGCGGGTTCATAGGAAATAAAAACCTTGGCTGCCGGAATTTGCTTCAAATAGGCCCAACGCTTATCGAACCATTCCTGGTTCTCGGCGGTGACACCGAGCCAGATGTTTTTCAAAGGCCACCTATAACCAGCTCCGGCGATTTCCTCATCCCCAGCAAGAGGGGTTCGCAGTAAGCCATTTCTCCAGAGAGCAAAAATTTCCCCCATGCGCTCCGGACGTTTGGTTAAGATTAAAAACGTGTGGTAGCTGCACATGGCGGCATAAATAAGGACTTGTTCGATGGACTCACCTGGCACATCCTCATGGAACAGATCGCCCATGGAGCACACAAACACCCGGCTCGGCTTCTTCCATTTTAGGGGCTCATCCAGCCGGTCCGGGTGCAGGGTCACACTAAACGGCTTATCCTTGGGATATCCGGCCCGGCCCGCCAGTCGCTTTGCCATACGCTCGGCATAGCAGTTCTGGCAGCCGGGGGAAATTTTGGTGCAGCCGGTGACCGGATTCCAGGTGCAGTCGGTCCATTTGATTTTGCTCAGGCCCATAATTTCCTCTATTGCCAAAGTTTTAAGCCAAAGGATCAAAGATTGTATCCAAAACATTTCTTACAAAATTAAGCTTTTCTCTTATTCGTTTGGTCTTATGTTTATAGTCAACAAGTTCAAAACAATTTTTACAAAGGTATTGGGATTGATATAAAAACAGATGCCATTTACCAGATAAGGGTTTTTGTTTGCACCTCGCACATCTGCTATCAGAAATAACCCTTTGCTTTGCCATCACTGCACCGCCCTGGCCGCTTCCAGAAAGGCCTCGGCGGCGGACTTGTCCACGATCTCGAAGATTATCCGGTCACCCGCGCCGTCCTTAAACTCAGCCATACGGTGCCCCAGGCGGTCTGTCCATGCGGTGATGAATTGCCATGAGGCATCCAAGGTGATGGTGATTACTTGGGGCATCTCAATCCCCGGAACGGCCGCACAACCTTGTTCCCGTCCTGTCTTTGAATCAGGACGTTACGGGGGCCTTTGCCGTTCCATCGAATCAAAACGGTAACTGGCTTGCCACGCTCAAGGTAGGTCTTGCCGATCATAGTTACTCCAGGACTGTCACCTGGTAGCCAGAAGTTTTATTGTAACTGGTGATTTTTGTTTGATCTTCAAATAATCCCCCAAGCAATAACCCGGTCATCATTCCGTTTTCATTCTGAATAGAACTCATAATTCCCGTAACCATTAAATCTGATGGCAACCTCTCTAATATTTCTATAATGTCTCTTACAGTGGCATCTTTCTTAGTCAGACTTGTTGTTTTTCCATCTTCCTTGTAAAACCATTTAACCATTGCTATTTCCTCCAAGTTAAAGTTTCCTACCCCTGGTGCTGTTTCTCGGGCGTTTTCCAACCCGGCCTCGGCGGGCCAGGAGCAGGGGTTAGGGGTTAGAGATAAGGGGAGTAGAGATGATAAAATCTATAGGTTCGCCTCATGATTATTTAACCAGATGACCCAGTCATATTTCTGGTGCTGATATAGCCTAATCAGAACGCGGTCAAAAGTAGCGCCATGAGGGAAGTTTTGGGCAAACCATCGCAGACCTGGGCTACAAGCTCCTTGTTTCAATAACCAGAGCCCAGTGATCAAACGTGAAGGTCTGGCATAGTGGCCCTTAGAGAAATCAGACTCTGGCACCATACGGCCGCCACATCCGGCACAAAGATTATCCTCACCCGAATAGAAAGACCGGAAATCCTGTGATAGACAATCGATGCAGATGGTATCAATGAGGGTGAAGTGAGGTTGAATGATCATCTCTTCAATTTGTTGCTGGCCGATCATCTTCTCACCACCTCCATCAGGCTCGGCCCGTACCATAACCATCCCAGGAAGATCAAGACCAAGGGCGCCAGGATAAGGGCGGCATAGGCGGCCATTTTTCGCCGGTCCTGCCAGGTGCCGCCTGAGGCCAGGGGCCAGAAGAGCCACAGGAAGATGGTCATAGGGTGTGGACCTCCTCAGGGTTGGGAAATAATCTCGGGGATAGTATATCGGTCAAGTTGTTCGGATCATCCCATTTGAGCAGGGCCAGGGCGGCCACGACCAGGCGGTGCCCGGCGGGAGTGCGGCGGCGGCCGGCGGCATGGAAGGCCTGTTTCAAGGCCCAATAGCTGGCGGCGAGCTCCGGCGGCACGGTGATCTTGCCCCGGCGGGTCTGCCAGACCTCCGGGGTTTGGGCCTGGCTCAGGGTGTCAAAGTGCCGGGCCGCGGCCCGGATGAACTCGGCCGCCAGGAAGACCAAGGTTTGGTGGTGTTGTTGACGACGCAGGATGGTCAGAACGCCCATGGAACCGAGAATGCCCAGGGTCAGGCCGATGACAATCCCGATGATCATGGCGCAGCCTCCTGTTCTTGGAGTTCAGGCCTGAACACGTCCTCATCCAACCGCAGCATCAAGCCGCCGCACTGCACGCAGATCGCCGTGTGGTCATCGATCCCGGCGACGCGCTTATCAACAGTGGGGCAATCCACGCATTGGTATTCGTAGAGGGGCATATCTAAACTCCACCAAAAAGGGTTTCGATTCCCTGGCGGACTACATCCTGATAGATAACATCATCAAAAATCCGAGAGATTTGAGGTTCAATTTCATGAAGAAGGCGTCTGGCTAAGTATCTGCCCCAAATCTTTTTTGTCCCGCTCAAGGAAAAACCGTTTATGCGCATCAGTCTGGCGACTTCCTCCAGATTCTTTACTTCCCACCAGGGAAATCTCACTTTAATTTCAGCCATTCTTCCCTCCCTACCCCTACCGCCGGGCCTTCCTCGTTCAGGTCCGTCAGGGGTGTTTGTGGTTTATCTGGCGATATCGATCCAGCCCTTGGTGGCCGAGACGTATTTGACCAACCGGCCCACTTTGATGTTATAGGTGGCTCCGGTAGCATCATCAAAGGTGTGGTCATCAGAGGCATACATAGGCGTACCCACCATGGCCTGGGTGATGGACAGCGCGTCGAACTCGAACACCCCGGTTCGCCGCAGATTCACACTCTGGCCGCCGTCACTCCCGCCGCTGTTGTCCACCTGTTCCATGGCCACCCCGGCGAACCGGTGGCCGGCGGTGTCCGCTGCCGGCACTGCATATCCCGTGGCATTGACACATACCAGGGAGCCGGCGAAAATTTTCGTGTTGGCTGCTACCGGGAAATCCACCTCAATACCTTCCCGGTAAGGGGTAGCCCGGTCACGGGTTAAAGCTGGCATATCCTTCCCTCCTCTACCCCCGGCAAACCAAGGCGGCTATGCCGGGGATGTGCCTGAATGTTGTCCTGCGGGCTTTCTGGCCTTCATTAGAAAAATCTTCACTCCCCCACCTTCGCCCCAACCTTATAGGCTCTCGCCTCGTTGCCGCCTTCAAGCACATGGTAGAACTCATGGGCTACCGTCGCCTTGTCCACGTCCGGCTCTGACAAGTAGACCACACCGCCCCACTGGACTCCTAAGAGCCGTTCCCCTGGTTCCAGGTTAGGGAACATGGCTCTCAGGGCTACATGGTCCCGCACAAAGACGATGGGCGGCGTCTTGTAGCTCTCAGCCTGGCGGCATTCCCGGCGGACGGCATTGTAGGTGTCCACCATGTTCACCCGGGGGCCTTCCAGGGCATCCATTGCCGCGCAAGCCATGGTCAGGGTGAGTGCGGTTATAAGGAGAGCGAACTTTATGGCGATCTCGTTATCGTGTCACCTCATAAAAAAGGCGCATTACTCTCCGGCTGCCCTCAGGACTATCCTGGGGTGCCGTCTGGAGTCTGGGGCCGGTCCAGAGGCCGCGACTCCTGGGGTTCTGACTGCTTAATCCGGTGCTCGGTTGCATTCCGTCCCGCTCCACCTTGGCAAGAATTGTGGCCGCTGATGGGGTGGGCGATGAACTATGAAAAGGATAATACATGCAATAATATTTATGTCAATAAAAATAATTGAGTGTAGTTTTTTTTGACGAAAAAAAGCGGCCCGAAAGCCGCTCAAGTGGATTAGAGTTTGGGGATGTTAAATTATCAAGCTCCTTGGCGCATGGCTAATTTTAATTGGATCTTGGCTTCTTTTATAGCGGCGGGATTGTTTTGTTTTTGAGTTTCCTTATAGTAATCAAGGAGCATCGGGAAGTTAGTCTGAGGCAAGACGGCCTGGATATGGGCCAATTCGCTCCGGCAATCGGAATCATAAAGCCAAGCTTCATTGCCTTCTAAAAGTTGGAATTTATGTTTACAAAACTGGCTGAATTTTCCAGCGATACAAGTGCATTTAAGCCAAAGCCGATCATCTTTGCAGATAAAAGTAACATCATAAAAGCCTCCTGAGCTACTTTTGGCCTTGATTACGGTTTTGAAGGGTTCGATAGGGGCTCGGGGTGCAGGACGTTCGGGCAATGGCTCTTGGTGAAAGATAAATCCTTTAATTTTTTTCAAGATACTCAAGTCTTTTCGCCTCCTTTTTTCAGAATCAATCCAACATCGCGATATAGCGTTTCACTATATTAGGGTTGGGAGTGCTCCGGTCTTCGGCACAATCATTAAATATTCGGCCTATGAGCCTGCTTTTTTGATCTGGACGGATTGGCCTCTTTCCTTGCTGAAGGACCTCTTCTATCACTTTCAAGGTTTGATGTAAGAGCTCATCCTGTCTCTGGTCTAAGGGCCGGGCCTCATAGACGGCTTTAGTTTCTTCTACGGCAAGTAAGGGTTCCTCTCCGAAAACTAACCAATCCAATGATTTATTAAAGCTCTTGGCGATAGTTAATAGGGTATCGGTATCAACGCTCTTCCCGCGCCATTTTGGATTAAACCAGCGGGCTGCCATATTTTCTAACCCAGCTTCTCGATCAAATTCGGCTCCAGATTTAAGATTTTTTTCAGTCATAATTTTCTTAATCTGACCTATGAAAATCTCCATCGGGAAAATATTTTTATATTTTTTCGCCAAAAATTAATCCTATGTAATTTTCGCTTGACTAAATCTTACTTCAGCGTATTATCCTTTTCTTAGCACCCAAGGAGATGAAGATGGCTGAGGCCACCGACCTTAAGGACCTGTTTAAAGATCATCTCGACTGGCTCACCCGCCTGGAAATCATGCATGGCGAAGCGCCATCCGACCGCATCATCAAAATTACCTTTCCCTGGTGGACCTTGGACCCGCCCTGCACCCACAGTGAGATCATGTTCGCTCCGGCCGATGTGCCGGTACTCCGGGAATTCTGCCGGGAACATTCCACGCTGCTTGATTTCCTTACCGGCCAGCCGGGCCACGGCCTCTCCGGGGCCTTTATGAAGCATCTAACCCTGATCGGTCAGATGGCTGAGGCTACCTACAACGCCCTAATAACTCCTCCGCCTCGCGCAGGCGGATATCAAGCAGATTGACCAAGGGGTCCCCGCAATTCGGGCATAGGAAGAGGTAATGGTCTTCATTATCGGTGGCGGCGCAATAATCGAATTCAACTTCTTGTCGGCAACACTTGCAGGTGCACGACGCCATGATGGTCCGGTTTTTGTTTTGTAACAAGACTTCTCCCGGACCAGTTGGAACCAAGTAGGCTGGAAACATAGCAATCCTCCTGCCTCTGGACAAACCACGGGCGGGTGAGGTTGGCCCCCGGAGCCGGCTGAGTCTTGCCGGGCCTGGCCGGTTCCGGGGTTTGCCGGCAAGCATAGCATGAAAGGGAAGAATAATACAGATGAAAACCCTGCAAGAACTTAAGCGCCGTCAGGAGTTCCACATCAAGAGCCTGCTGGCCAGCCGGACGGACAGCCGGGGGCGGCGCATGAACCTGACGTCCCTGAGCCTGGAGCTCGGCGAAGCGTATGGCACGGTGGCCGGGGTGGTCTACGGCAACCGCATCAATCCGCAGATCCGGGCCAAAATCGCGGCGTTTCTCGGCCAACCGGTGGAGGAACTCTTTCTGGTCGAGGATCTGGGGACGAACGGCAACGGCCAGGCGGCTCAGGCCAACTAAAGCGGCGAGGCAAGAGGAAGTAGGAGGAAGAGAGCCAGAAAAAAAGCCCCGGCCTGACGGCCGGGGCTCCCGGATTAAGCAGGCAGAACACCAAGAGTCGAGGCCCCTGGACGGGCCCAGGCTCCAGACAACACCCCCGGCAAGCCGGGACGGGCCGATGCGTAATGCGCCCTGTAATGCGCCCTGTCTACTTGGGTTAGATTTTAAAACGTTCACAATTTATTACAAGTTCGGTTTTTCAAAATTATTCGAACAGTAGGTGCGCATGAGTTATCAACATTTTGTCCCGCAACGTAAGGTTTTAGTGAAACAATGGCTGAGGAAAGCCTTGGAGTCCGGCAAGGTCTCCACGGAATTCATCGCCCACCAGTGCGGCATCTCTGATTCCCTGCTCTCCCGACAGCTCAATCCCGAAGACCCGGAACGCTACTTCCACCTGCATAACCTGCCCATCATGGTCCACGAAACCGGCGATTTTACTCCTTTAGACCAGGTAGAGGCCGTGCTGGGCCGGGTAGGTTTTTTTATGCCGCCGGGGCAGACCGGCGCTGACCAGCAGCACGCCGCGGCCGAGGTGCTCCATAAGGTCGGGGGGCTGGTCGCCGCTCTGGGGCAGGTGGACCGTTTCGGGATCGAGTGCTTAGGCAAAGAGGCCATCCGGGCCATCTGCACGCTCATGGCGGCGGTGGCATGAGCCCTGGGGCGCCTCAGTCTTGGCCTCAACGCCTTCAGGAAAGCGCCAGCCCGGAAACCAGTCGGGGTGGGCGCGGACTATCGCCTGTATCTTTTGGATCAGGTGCTGGCGGGCGGCAGGGGATGACAGTGGTTCGAGTAAATGTTTCATGGTTTGAACATAATGGATAATCGAGCCCTGAGTAAAGGCTAACTTTTCATTACCTTTAGCTTTTTGGAGTTAATGTATGTCAAACGCCGATGAATTCGTGGCCTTGCCCCTGGAAACCCGGCGCCGCCTGCTTAAGCACCTGGTTTATCAAACTATCCCTGAGGGCGAAGTCAAAGAGACGGCCGATGCGCCTGGGGTCAAGGTCGAGCCCTACACCCTCTATCGCCGCCGGGATGAAAACCGGGAAAATTACGATTTGGTACATCCGGACCTGGTCGGCATCATGTTGTACCGCCGGGATTTGCGCATCCTGGACTTCCTGGAAGGCCTCTTTGGCCGCGTCGGCTTCACCATACCCAAGCCTTTAGAATCCCTGGAAGACATTGGCCGGCACATTACCCGGGTGTTCAGGGAGGCCTCGGCCGCGTGTCAGGCCATTGTGGACTCGGTTGATGTCGGCTCACAGGGCGGGGAAGAAATTACCTGGGAGGAGTTCACCAGTATCCAGCGGGAGATCCGGGGAGCGCACCAGCAGTTAGCGGCCCTGGAAGCGGCGGCCCGCAAGAAATCCCAGAAGCACCACTCCTGGCCGGCCCGGTTGGTGGCGAAGTTGTCGGGGCGCCGGGCATGAGCCAGCGCCTGCAAGAATTCCTGGATTTTTTTGGCGAGGAAACCAAGGTCTTGCGGATTGAGCTGGCCCACGAGGGGGGCGAGACGATAGACCAGGACGTTCTGGTGTTCCTGGGTGAGGCCCTGCGGGTCGCGGGGCTGGCCCTGGAAGGCCGCTGCCGGACACCTATCTTGTGCCGCCCTTCCCGGCCCATCACCTTTGCCGAGATGATTGCGCCTTTGACCCCTGGTGAGCGGATGTCCCTGGCAAAACGGGTGACAGAATGTGGCCGGCAATTCCTGGACGATAAGATACCGGTGCCCCAAGCGCCAGTCACCATTGCGCCGGGTAGGTGTCTCTCCCCGGATAACCCGGACCGAAAGCCATGCCCCACAGGAGGACAGGATGAGCCGAATGATGGTGCATAATGCCGATACCCTGCAGCGCCGCGTAATCAAGGTCTGTTGCCCTCTGTGCGGCGCCTTCATCCGGAGGATGGTCACTGATTGCCTGCGAGTCACGGAAACCTGCCGGACCTGCGTCTATGGCGAGGCCGCCCGTGGACGGTGATGAGGCCCAAAAAGATAAAAAAGGCCAAAAAATCAGAGAATGTTTCCCCAAATGGCCTTACGTCAAGAAAACAAGATATTGCGGTAAATGGCGCTTCAGGAAACAGGAAAGAGTCAATGAACGATGATGAAGCCCTGGTATTGCTGCTCACGGACGTCTGCGATTTGTGCGGGCGGAAGTTCGCCGCGGGCGAAGAGTTCTACCTGCTCAAGCGGGTGGCCCTCGTTTCGGGGGGGGCGGCGAGGTGATGAGCGAGGTGGCCATGTGTGTGGAAGCCTGTGGCGGTGAGGATGTGGTGCAGATATGAGTTTCTCTCCAGAGCCCACCATAGCCTGTAACGCTTTGCCAGGCCAGCCGGCCAAATTATCAGGCTGGGGCTGCCTGGTGCAGCAGGCCGTCGCCCATGAGCGTCCTTACATCGGCGGCTGCCCTTGTCAGGCCGGCCTTAAGGTGCGCCGGGATAACCCGGCGCAATGGCAGACCGCCAAAGGCAAATCCATCCATTTTCGCCGGGGCGGTTGGGCCGGGGTTGTTGATCAGGTCAACCCGAATAATATTTCCGCCGAAAGCCGGGAGAAGCTTAAGAACTTGAAAGATCAAAGCCAAGGGGAATTACATCGTTAACTCACGAATGAGGGCGGAATGAAAATATACATCGCAAGCTCTTGGAAAAATCAACACGCCGTGGAAATGCTTACTGATCTTCTTGAGGCTAAGGGCCATCAGGTCCATTCTTTTGTGCGTGAAGCAGTTAATACTGAGGGTCGTACTGAGATCAAGTTTGATTTTGAACAATGGATAAACTCAGAAGACGGTGAGCGCAAGTTCCAATTTGATCTCCATGGGGCCACTAAGTCTAATTGAGTGGTTTATATCGGCCCCTCGGGAACTGATGCCTGGGCAGAATTAGGGGCAGCTTGGGCCTCTGGTGTACCCATTGTCGGTCTTTATGCCAAAGGTGAGCAATCGGGGCTTATGCGTCGGATGGTGACTTGGTTTAGAGACTACCGAGAACTTCTGAGGGAGTTATCGTGAGTAAAGTATGTAATTCCCAAGCCAAGGAGGTGCACCATGCGGAAATAAATCAAACCCAAGCTGAGCGGAATTTAGATTTTACCCCGGCCTGGCCCGCAGCCTGGCCGGGGGATACTTGAGGGGGAGATATGAGCCGGTTTTCCATTGATTCGGACAAAGAAAAGCAAGCCTTAAGAAATTTAGCAACGATGGGTTTTTGTACTGAAGAAGAGGCAAGAAGGGAAGATGGAGATAGTTGGCTCCAATGGCAATTAACTTGTGTAGCGCAAATAATGCATATTCATGAGGAACTATTAGTCATGCATTGGAACAATGCTTCTGATTTAGCAGTTTTTTTTACACTTCAAAGAAATTTAGCTGACAATCTTCGAGGTTATGTTGGAGAGGTCGAATAATGATACCTCCTCTCCTCATCGGTCTTTCCGGCAAGGCTGGCTCAGGTAAGAGCACTGCGGCCGATTATCTCTGGGACCAGTATCTTTACCACCGGTTTGCCTTTGCCGACACCTTAAAGGTCCTGGTGGGACAGGCCTTCGATTTTTCCCAAGAGCAACTCTATGGTGACCTCAAAGAAGTGCCCGACCCGCGGTTCGGCAAATCGCCGCGCTGGTGTTTGCAGCACCTCGGCACGGAGGTTTTTAGAGGTATTTGGCCCGGGATCTGGGTCCATCACCTGATGGAATCCGTCCGGGACTTCTGGCAGATGAATGGGGAGCGGCCGGTGGTGGTCACGGACGTGCGGTTTTTAGATGAGGCTGAGGCCCTCAAAAACGTTGGGGCAGTCCTGATCAGAATAGAACGCGCCGGGGCCGGAGCGCAGGCGGGCATTCCGGATCATATTTCGGAGACCAGTCTGGACGCCTATCCAGGCTGGGATTACGTGCTCCAAAACGACGGCAGCCTGGCGGCGTTAGAATTCATGCTGGATCAGATTGTCGGGGGTGTCACATGACCGAGCGCCAGCGGGGTCGGGTGAAATGGTTCGATGTCAAGAAGGGGATCGGTTTTATCCAGCGGGAGGGTGCCCCGGATGTGTTCGTCCATTTTAGCGAGATAATCTCCGTCATCCGTAGTTTTGAGAAAGGTGATGCTGTGGAATTCACGGTAAAGCAGGGACGCCAGGGACCAGCGGCGGCGGATGTGGTGAGGTTGTAGGTAGTCCTGGGTAGATAGTTATGAAATGGTTTGAGCACCAGACATCGGCTCATCAGAACAAGAAGATCCGCAAGATCGAGGTTTTCTATAAGGACCGCGGTGGCCAGGCGGTAATGGCCGCAGTGGGCCGGTTCTGGCGCCTACATGAAATCGTTGGCAATCAGGGCCTGGATGATGCTGGTTTAGACACCTATGCGTTGCCAGAGGGGTATGGACTGGAGGTTTTAGCAGACGATCTCTACTGTTCAAAAGATGAACTATGCGAATTTCTCGAATTGTTGGCCAAAATTAATTCCATTGACCCTGAAGCCTGGAGCGAGGCGCGCACAGTTTTCCTGCCAAAATTAGCAGAACGTGCGGACACGTATACTAAACGGTTAAATCAGAAGAGAGAGCGTGAGAAATCACGGGAAGATAGTGGTCAATATGGTCAGAAGGTTCGAACCGGCTTAGAAGAGTGTTCGAAGAGTGTTCGAACAGGCTTAGAAGAGTGTTCACCACCACAAGTACAAGTACAAACACAAAAAGAAACTACCCCCCTACCCCCCGCAAACGGGGGGAATGGCGCGGGTGATTTTTTGAAGTGGTTCGAAGCCTACCCTGCGGAACGCCGCAAAGACCGGATGAGAGTCGAGAAGGTCTGGCGGCGTCTCAAACAGGGAGGCAAGTTGCCGCCGCTCCCGGAGATGCTGCAGGTATTGGCCCTCCAGATCCAGAGCGCTGAGTGGGGCAAGGAGGAGGGGCGGTTCATCCCCCTGCCGCATCGCTATCTGGAACTGGGGCGGTTCGTGGACGCCTCGGTCACTGGGGGGCGGGAGTCGCCGGAGGTCTGCCTGGCGTGTCGGGGCTCGGGATACCGCCGGGCCAAGGAAGGCGAGGACGGCATTGACGGCGTGGTGCGATGCGAATGCAAGTTGCCCGATGGGGTAAGGGGACCATGAAGGTATGGAGCGTATGGCCCGGCGGTATGGTGGACCTTCCGGACTTCGAGGTTGACCTGGGACCAGTGGTGCAGAGATTAAGCAACTCCACTCCACCTCGCAGGGCAAGGCAGGACTTGAGAGAAGCGAGCAGTCCCAAGTCATTAAGGGGAGTAGCCTGGTGGCCCGTCTATCTGGAGCGGATAAGGCGAGAACGGCAAGAGGGGTTATGAAGCTCAAGGTTGTCTTGGCGATAGTGTGGTTGATCGTGGTCGGCGGGATGTTGGCGGCACCGTTCCTTTGGGAGCAAGTCTTCTGGCACCACCTCGAACGGCAGGCGGCGCAGGCTGATGTGGTTGAGGGTCAGCAGCGTTGAGCGGGTCCTTCCCCAAGGTAAAAGTAACGAGGGTCCGAAGGCGCGGGTTCTTTCTACGTATCAAGTTTTTTGATGATTTCGCAAAACAGTAAAAGCGAAACGGTACGACAAAAACCGAAATGAGCTTGATTTTAGACCATCCACGACAGGTTGCCCGACATTTTGGGCGGAATATTCGAACCATCCAGAGGTGGATCCGGGCCGGGATGCCTCAGTTGTCGTGCGGTCGGTTCGATGTGGATGAGATTGAGGTCTGGCTACAGAACCAGAAGCCACCAGCTGAACTGCAGGCCAAACCCCGGGAACTCGAATATCTGGCGCAGCCGGTGACGGCCGAGGTGGAGGCGTTGTTCGGGGCCGGTGTGGCCGGGATGCGGCAAGGGTTCAAAACCCTCTCCCGGGCGCTTCTGTTAGGGGGATATCACGGCGAACCGGCCCGCCAGGTCGTCCTACAGGTGGTTATCAACCTGCTCTTGGAGGAATTGCGTGGCTCTTAACCCTCAAAAAGCGACGGTGGTTTATGGGGTTCAGACCGTGGCTGACCATTTCGGGGTGACCACGCGGACGATACAATATTGGGTGAAGTTAGGTATGCCTAAATCCGGGAAGAGCTATGACCTAGTGGCCTGTACACTCTGGCGCCGGCAGCAGCAAGATCAGGCCGAAAAGGTCGTAGATCCTGATAGCGACGATCAAGAAACGGGTGGCGATAAGGCTTTTTGGACTCGGCGGGAGATCAAGGCCCGGGCCGAGACGAAAGAACTGGAGCTCAGGAAGCTCCAAGGGGAGCTGGTGGAGTTGGAGGAGGTTGAGCAGCTCTTCG
The DNA here is from genome assembly GCA_041648175.1 of Desulfobaccales bacterium. NCBI lineage: Bacteria > Pseudomonadati > Thermodesulfobacteriota > Desulfobaccia > Desulfobaccales > Desulfobaccales bacterium. Next base: position 13,522 of record JBAZPO010000026.1, read on the forward strand.
CGGCCCGGGCGGCGATCTATAAGCAATCGGTCTTAGGCTTGGAGCCGTTTATCTTGGCGCTACTACCGGATGAGGAGCGCCGGGCCAAGTCCGGAGAGGTGCGGCGGCGGTTGCGGGAGGCGGTGGAGAACATCACCCGGCCGTTGCCGGAGAAGTTCCAGTATTACAATCCTGTAGAGGAAAGGTAGAAATAAAAATGAAAAAATGTTGCAAGAATTGTGATTCTTGGGATGCAAAAAGCTCTGAATATGAAGCCGCCATTTGTCTCGATCCGCGATCACCTTATCCTGAAAATCAGAGGCGTACATGGAAGGATGAATGTTGTGATTTCTGGGAGATTTTGAAAAAAAGATAATTGTTTAAGGGTTAATTAATGCAGCAATCCCATCAAATCTCCTGGTTTCCCGCCGAACAGGCCATCCTCTCCATGCCGGCGGACTTGACCGTAAGCGATTGGGCCGCGGCGCATCGGGAGTTTCCCCGGGATGCCTCTTTCCCGGGACGCTGGGACCCGCACAAGGCCCCCTATGCGCAAGCGCCGATGGATGCCTTCACCAGTCCTGAGGTGGAGCGCATCACTCTCATGGGCGCGGCCAGGTCGGTCAAGACGGAGATCTGGCTCAACATGTTGGGTTATCTCATCTGCCAGGACCCCGGGCCGGTGCTGGTAGTGGGGCCGACGGAAACCAAGGTCAAGCGGATTTGCAAGCGCATCACCAAGATGCTCAAGGCCAGCCCGGAACTGCGCCAGTATCTGACCGGCAATCAGGATGACCTGCAAACCAAGAGCATTGTTTTGCGGCACATGGAGATCATCTTCGCCACCGCGGGCAGCGCTTCCGATCTGGGGGAATTCGAGGCCCGCTATATTTTCGAGACCGAGACGGACAAATACCCGGCCAGCGCCGGGGGCTTCGGCTCACCTACACAGATGGCGGAGATGCGGGCCCGGACTTTTTTTAATCGCAAGATCGTTACCGATTCGACGCCCACTGACCCGGAAGGCTTTATTCATCAGGATTACCAGCGCTCGGACCGCCGTCAATATTGGGTGCCCTGCCCGGCCTGCGGCGGCTATCAGGTCCTGGACTTCTTCCGGGTGAAGCATCGGGGCGAGCAACGGATGGCGTGGCCCCAGGATCTGCAGCGCCCGGAATATATCAAACAGGCCCGCCCGGCCGTCTATGAGTGCCGGTATTGCCAGGCGGAGATCGAGGAGCGCCAGAAAGCGGGCATGCTGGCCCGGGGAGTCTGGGGGGCGGAAAATCCGGAGCCGGACGGTAGCCGGCCGGAGGAGCTGCCGCACGCCTCCCATGAGGGCTACTGGTGGGGCGCCGAGATTTCCCCGTTCGCGACCTGGACCGAGATGGCCGCTAAATTCTTCGAAGTCAGGCCTGACCGGGAGCAGCTCAAAACCTACTACAACGAATGGCTGGGATTGGCCTGGAAAGAGATCGTTAAGTCACAACAAGCCTCGGCCATCCTGAAGTTGCGCACCAGGCTGCCGTCGCTGGTGGTGCCAGAAAACACTTTGGGTTTGACCGCGGGTATTGATTCTCAGAAACGGGGTTTTTGGGTAGTGCTCCGGGCCTGGGTCTTGACTTTGGACGGCCTCAGGGAGTCACACAAGATCCGCCATGGTTTTGTAGAGAGCTTTGGCGAGTTGGAACGCTGGCTCTTTGAAGACGTCTACCGGACGGAGACCTCAGACATCGAGCACCGAGTCTGGGCCGGACTGATCGACACCGGCGGCGGGCTCATGGGCGAGGGTGAGGCCACCCTGACCACCCAGGTCTATGATTGGCTGCGGCGCTCAGGGCGGGGGCGGATCTTTGGTTCCAAGGGCTCATCGAAGCCGTTGGGCGGGCGGCTGACTACTAAAGGAGCTATTGAGCACTATCCCAGCGGCAAGGCCATCCCGGGCGGCTTGGTGCTCTGGCGGTTGGATACCAACGCCCTAAAGGATTTCCTGTGGGCGGATATCGAAAACGGCCGGTTTCATCTGGATGCCGACACCGATGAGACCTACGCCGCCCACCTGGCGGCCGAGGTTAAGGAGCGCAATAAGCTTGGTAAATTAGTTTGGACAGTGCAGCATCAACGGGACAATCACCTGTTGGACTGTGAAATCCTGGCCAAAGGCGCGGCCGAGGCGCACAATGTCTGGCTACTGCCCCGGCCACAGGTCCGAGAAACTCAGAATGTTTTAGCCGCAGCAACGATCAATCCACTTACTCATAAGCCTCGGGGGAGTTTCTTAAAAAGGGGATAGAATTTAATGGTCAAATCGAATGGTCTTTTAGATACAAACATAGTGGCGCAAATGCTGTCTTGCAGCCGTAAGCATGTATGCGATTTGATCCGGGAAAAAAAATTACCCGCTTTCAGGACTGGCAAACGGCAATACAAGGTGCAGCGGGAGGCGGTTTATCAATATTTGGAAAATTGCCGGGTGGATACGGAAAAATTTTATGAATAGGTGAAATTTAGCGCACCAGACGAACGAGACGAACCAGAGAGCCTTGAGCTCTCTTTTTTTTTGCTCGAAACTGGTGACATGGTTGAACTGGAAACCTTGGAAGAGATTAGGGCTGATATTGCGGCCTTAAAAATCAAGATCTCTAAGGCAGAGGATCAGCAGGCTTATACATCCGGCGGTCCGGCCCAGGGGCAACATATGCAAAGGGGCGACCTCACTGCTATGTATCGCCGTTTGGAAAAACGGGAAGAGGATTTTCGCCTCCTGGCCTCCCGGCAAGCCAAAAATTCTAAGACCTTAGCCCGGTTTCCGAGGCCCCAATGAGCGCTCCGTTGCCCGCCACCTTTCGCCAGGACCAGCGCTCCGGTCTGATTTTACCCTCAGCCCTGGCCAGCCAGGTCAGGCTCGACGCCGCCGCCGAATTCCGGGCCGCCGCAGCCAACCGTCTGCGCTCCGGCTGGAACCTGGGCCGCACGGTAAGCACCCCTGCCACCTGGAAACTGCAACGCTTGCGGGAATATTCCCGGGACCTAAATCGGAATGACCCAATAGCCGCCGGCGCCACCGATACCCTGGTCACGAACATCGTGGGCCGGGGTCTGCGCCCGCAATCGAAGCTGCGGCCCGAGATGCTGGGGATCTCCAAGGAGAAGGCCCGGGAGTTACAGCGCCAGGCGGAATTGATCTGGGAGACCTGGAAACCTCTGGCGGATGCAGGCAACCGCCTTAATTTCGATGAACTTCAAACCCTGGCCTTACGTTCCATTATGCAGGATGGCGAGATCCTGGCCCTGCCCACCTGGGCCGAAGAGTCCTGGCGGCCCCTGGGCCGGACGGTGGAATTGCTGGAAGCGGATCGTCTCACCACCATGGGGGCCAAGACCCAAACCGGCCAGGAAACCGGGATCGACGTGGGGGCCCGGGGCGAGCCCGCCTTTTATAATTTTACTAAGGTTGATCCTACCAGGGGCACGATGCAGTTGGGCAGTGGCAGCGAACGGCTGGCGGCTCGCGATGAACAGGGCCGGCCACGGGTACTCCATATTTATCGCAGCCTGCGCCCAGCTCAAATGCGGGGCACCCCTTTATTCACCCCCATTATTTCCCTGTTTCAAGACCTGGCCGACGGCATCGAGGCCAAGGTGGTGGCCTATAAGGTAGCCGCCTTTTTATCGGTCTTCATTACCAAAGGAAGCGCCTATGGCGGTCCGGACGCGGCTACCGATCTGGAACCTGGCACCGGCAAAAATATTGAGGACCTGGAGTTGGGAGAAATCCGCTACCTGAAGAACGGGGAGAATATTCAGGTGGTGGACGCCAAACGCAATAGCGAAGACTTTCATAATTTTGTGGAGCAGATCCTGCGCATCATCGGGGCAGGGATCGCCCTGCCCTATGAATTGTTGATGAAAGACTTTTCCAAGACCAGTTATTCCAGCGCCCGGGCCGCCTTATTGGAAGCCCGGCGGATCTTCACGGCCTGGCGCTTCTGGTTTGCCGCCAAATTTTGCCAGCCCATCTGGGAACTGGTATTGGAAGAGGCCTATTTACGCGGCCTCTGGCCAGCCCCGAAGTTTTATGAAAACCGCACTGAATATTTAAGGGCGGCCTGGATGGGCGACGGTTGGGGCTGGATTGCGCCAGAGAAAGAAGTCAGCGCCTCTTATAACGCTATCGCCTGCGGCCTCTCCACTCATAGCAAAGAATTATCGGCTCAGGGTGAAGATTATGAGGAAACTTTCGAGCAACTGGCTGAGGAAAAAGACTATGCGGCGGGCCTGGGGTTAAACTTCGTGGCCCCGCCAGCGCCGTTACCGGAGCTTGATCAAATAGCAGGAGGCAACCATGCCCAAACCGAATAAAGGCGAGAGCAAGCAGGATTTTTTGCAACGCTGCACCGCCGCGGTGATGGACCAAGAGGGTAAAGCGGCGGATCAAGCCTTTGCTGTGTGTAATCTGGCTTGGGATGACAGCAAATCTCAGCGCTCCGCCCTAAATCTAAGTGCGCCTTTATGCCTGACACCGTCCAATCCAGGCGAGTCGAAAGGCTCAGGTTTCATGATCACGGCCTATACCGGGGCCCCGGTAGAAAGATTTTGGGGTGGGCAGCTCATTATCGCCACTGCGGGCATCCGGGCTAATGCCAAGATGCCGATTCTGCGAGAGCATGCCCGGGATCGGATTGTGGGTTACTCCATAAAGGCTTGGGTCGAGGGCAGTAATTTTCTACTGCAGGGGGAATTTTCCAGCAAGACCAAGGATGGCCAGGAGGTTCAGGCCCTGGCTGAAGAAGGCTTTCCCTGGCAGGCCTCCATCGGCGTCTGGCCCAGCAAGATTAAGATCCTGGAAAGCGACAAAGAGAAAGAAATGGTTAATGGCCAGGAGATCGTCGGGCCGGCGGAAATTTGGCTGGAGTCCTATGTCCGGGAAGTAAGTTTTTGCACCATTGGGGCAGATGAAGAGACTGCCGCCATTGCTTTAACGGGAGACCAAAAAAAGGTGCCGGTGAAGATTGAAAGGGCCGGGCCCAAAAATAAGGAGGAGGCTATGCCGATCACATTGCAGCAATTAGAGGCCGAGGCCCCGGCTCTGCTGAAGGAAATCCGGGACAAGGCGCAGGCCGAAATTACCCTGACGGCGCTGCTGGCCAAAGAACCCGCCGAAGCAGAGAAGCTCCGGGCCGAAGGCCAGGAGTCCGGAGTCCAGGCGGAACGGGCCCGGGTCATGGAGATTCTGGAATACGATGGCGATAGTGCCGTCACCCTGAAAGCTATCAAAGAGGGGACCGGCTTCGGGGAAATGGTCAAGCTCTCCCGCCAGGCCGAAAAAGAAGGTAAGGCCAAAACCCTGGCGGAGATGCGCAAGGGTGCGCCCACAGCCCTGGGCCAAGTGCCCGCGTCGTCCGGTGACGGCGAGACCTTCGAGGCCAAGGTGCAGCAGCTTATGGCAGGCCAGAAGCTGTCCCGGGCCAAGGCCATTATACAGGCCGCCCGGGACTTCCCGGAGTTGCACGCCGATTACATCGCCCGGCAAAATCCGGCCAAAAAATAAGCCGGGTGGGCGAGGATAGTCCACCCTAAGATTTTCACTGAGGAGGTAGTGAGATGCAGAATGAAGGCTTTCCGACTTTTATTGCCAATGGCGCCCTGGCGGCCCGGCGGCATGTGAAGCTGAGTGCCGGGACCGTTACCGCCCCGCCCCAGGTGGAATATGCCGGGGCCGGCGAATTGGGTATCGGCATCACCCAATATGCGGCTGCGGACGGCGAGCCGGTCGCGGTTAAACTCTGGGGTTCTCCCGGAACCTTCGAGGTCACGGCAAGTAAGGCTATTGCCGAAGCGGCTGTGCTTTATCCCGCGGCCAGTGGCAAGGTTTCCGATGCGGCCGTAGGCACGGCCGTAGGCACGGCCTTGGAAGCGGGTGTGACCGACTCCATTATGGAGATGGTCCGGTCGCCGTTCCTGGCCACCACCGCTGCCACCGTCTCCGTGGCCGATGCCAACGGCAATATGACCGGCGTCACGGTGGAAGCGGTTCTGGATGAGCTCGAAACGGGCATGAAAACGGCCCAATACGCCATCCAGCCCCTGGGTATCACCCTGGAGACCGGGGCGCCCACGGTAGTTTTTGCCGATGGCGCCGCGGACGGCTTCACCCAGTTGACCAATAAAGAAGTGGGGCTGCGTTGGAACAACGGCGCCAACCCGACCAAGATGGCGGCACGCTTTCTGATCCCGCCCGATCTTGACCCCGCGGCCGATATCGTGGTGCATTTTCTCGGCGCCATCGTTAAGGCCGGGGCCAATGAGGCGGACTCGCCGACCATCACCTGCGAGGCTTATTTCGCCGCGGCCGGAGCTGCCATGTTGGCTGATGCCAATTGTGGCGGGGTTTCGGGTGAGTTCTTGACGGCCCAGACCGACAAATATCAGGAGAAGACCTTAAACATCGCCTCGGCGGATATTCCGGCGGTAGCCTCGATCTTGACCTTGATCTTCAACCCGACCGATGGCCAACTGCCCGCCGATGATTTTGTTCTGGCCGAGGTTTGGCTGGAAGTCACCCGGCAATGCCTGACCTCCTAACGGGGGCATAATCAGGGCTAAAGGAGGAAACCATGCCCAGACCCACTTCCGCAACGACCATTCAACGCCCCGACCTGGGGGTTCTGGCCTATGAGGCCATGTTGGACCCGGGGGATTTCATCGCCGATCAGATCTTCCCAATCTTCCCCACAGACCTGCAGACCGGGGATTATCCCATCATTCCGGTCGAGGCCTTCCTAAAGAACAAGGACACCCGCCGGGCGCCCCGGTCCACCTATGCCCGGGATGACTATGAATTCTCCACCGGCACCTTTGCCTGTAAGGATCATGGCCGGGAAGAGCCGCTGGATGATATTGAGGCCTCCATGTACCGGCGGTTCTTCGACGGCGAAGTGGTGGCGGTGGAGCGGGCCGTCTATAAAATGAAACTGGCACGGGAAGTCCGGGTGGCGGCGCAGGTCTTTAATGTGGCCAATCTTACCCTGACCTCGGCCGTCGCCGTGGCCTGGGATGTGGCGGCCACTTGCACCCCCAAGGCCAATGTGGATACGGCGATTACAGCCTTGCGGAACGCCCGGGGTATCTTGGCCAATGCCGTGGTGATGAACTGGGCGGTGGCCAGAAACGTCCTCCGCTCCAAAGAATTGAAGGAATACCTGCAATACACCAGTCCGCACCTGATCGAGACGGAGCAGGCGCAGCTCGACATGCTGGCCAAATACTTTGGGGTGAAGCGAGTCCTGGTGGCCAAGGCCATCTATGACACCGCCTTGAAGGCCAAGGCCGCCACCCTGGGCGATGTCTGGAGCCATGATTATGTCGGGGTAGTCCGTTTGGCTGAACAGGTCCAGGACCTACGGGAGCCCTGTCTGGGCCGGACCTTCCTATGGACCGGAGACAGCCCCGAGATGCTGGTGACGGAGGAATATCGGGAGGAAGATATTCGCTCCAATATCTACCGGGTGCGCAACAACATCGATGAACGCTTCGTGTTCACCGGCGCCGGCTATTTGCTGAGCGGCGTGACCACCTAAAGGCAACCTCATGGCCCGTGACCCTTTGCAGACCCTGGAGAAGTTAGAGCAAGCCGTCTCGCCGCGGGTGGGGAAGATCCTGTGGGATAACCTCACCCGGTTGCGGGACCATGTTAGGGCGACCTCCGGCCTGCAAAAGCGGTCCCATGGGTTGCCGTTGGTCCGCAAGCCCTTGCAGTTACAAGGCAATGTTTTGGAGGCCGCCCTGATTTCACCGCCCACCTGGGCCGGGGTCCATATCGGTCCGGCCGGGAGCAGTTCCACCATCACCGCCAAGGGCGGCGGGTTTCTCGCCATCCCCACTGATTTTGTCAAGACCTTCAGGGGGGCGCCGGCGGGACCAAAGCAGTACGGCGCCACGGTAATTTTCAACGGCATCATCTGGGGTAAGGCCGGTTGGGGCGGCGCCCGCACCGGCGGAGGCTTAAGGCAACGCCGGGCCGGGGGGGAGAAGTTCAAAAAGCAGGATCTGATTCCCCTGTTCATCCTGAAAAGCTCGGTGGTTATCAAAAAGCGGATTGATCCGTCACAGTCGATTGACTGGATCAAGCCGCAATTCCTGGCGGATCTGAAAAAGGCCTGCCTGATCGACAGATTATGAGCGAACCGGTTAAAACCACCTTGTTGAAGGCTATCGAAGCGGCCTTGGGGACCATCCCCGGGCTGCCGACGGTCCGCCGGGAATTTGATCTGCCGTTCGATCTGGACGCGGTTGATGCTGACGGAATTGAAATTATTGCCAAACCGGCCCTGTTCTTCTGGGAAGATCCGGAAGACCTGGAAGAAGACAACCTGATGGCCCGGAATACCCTGCACCTGTCGCTGACCACCTTTATTAAGCTACAGGGTGAGATCGGCGACGGACAGACCCCGGCCTTTCAAACCTTTGCGGATGAGGCCGACGCCCTGGCCGGCCAGATCCACCGGCTCCTGACCGACCCAGTCAACCTGGCCACCTGGCAGTCCCTGGGCCTTTTGGACCTGGAGCCCCAGGCCCAATCCAAGGCCCTGGCCAGCGAACTTTACGGCGAAATGGTCATAACCTATCGCCTTACTTATTGGCATCGCCTGGGCGATTCTACCAGTCTTAATTTGCAGTAAGGAGGTTTACCTATGCCCACCTATCCCGCTCCCGACGCGCGTAACTTTACCCGCCCCGGCGGCATTGCTCTCTACATCGATAAAGGCGCCGGCTACGTTCACCTGGGCAACATCGATATCAGCAAGATGTCGGTAGAGCCCAAGAATACCGAACTGGAGATCGAAACCCAGCTCTCCGGCGAGGCCCGTACCGCCATGATCCTCATCACCAAGCGCCAGGAGACCTACAAATTCCCCCTGCAAGAAATTGTGCCGGAGCATTTGCAGGCCTTTTTCTGTGGCGGCGCTCTCACCCAGGTCAATCCGGGTACGGCCGCTATCGTCGATCAGGCGCTCATCCTGGCCGGCGAACTGCCCGCCTCCCTGGGCCAGTATAATATTTCCAGTGTGACGGTGCGCCAGTTCCTGAATAAGGTCTTTGTTTATGACGGTGCGGCCTATACTGACCGCTCGGAAGAGGCCGATTCCCTGGCAGGAACCCCGTTCACCACCCTGGAGGATGCCGCCGACCTGCTTTATTTAGGCAAGGCGACGCCGTTCCAGGAAGTTTACTTCAACTTTGCGGTGGAAGGAGTCTATGGCGCCGTAGTCGTGAAATATTGGAACGGCAGCGCCTGGACCGCGGTCAGTAATTTGGCAGGGGCCGCCGCGGCTTTGGCCGCCGACGGCAAGATGAATTGGGACTTGCCGACCGATTGGGCCATCACTACGGTTAACGGCTATGCCGGTTATTTCCTGCAAATCAGTGCTACCACTCCCTGGACAACCCCGGCCACCATCAATTGCATCCGTCAGAATGCGGTGCGCAATGCCGATTATGTCATCGATCCCGGCCAAGTGGCGGGCGGACTGCTGGCCGGTCGGATCGGCCGTCTGGCGGCGGGCTTCCTGGCCGATGGTGAAGAGGTCAAGGTAAGCTACACCCATGCCACCTGGGGCGCCCTGACCTTTCCGGTGGGGACCGCCTCATTTTTGACCGCCGCGGCCCGCCTGGATCATCTGACCAACAAAGGCACCCAGTTCCGGCGGTACATCCCAAAATGCCACCTGAAGCCGGACGGCGCCATGAGCTTCGACTCCAAAAACCAGTTGCTGATCCCCATGGTCATCGAGGTCCTGGACGATTACGCCAACAATCCCACCCAGCCTTACGGCTATGTGGAAGTCCTGTAAAGGCGGCATATGAGCTCAACCAAGCACGCTCCTCCCATCGATGAAGTGAAGGTGCTCTTTCCGGAAGAACAGGTAGGGCCGTATACCCTACGGCCCTGGACTCTGATGCAGTTCGGGCAGGCCTGCGCCCTGCTGGTGGAGCTCTTGAAGGCGTTGGCGCCGGTGGGCCTCACCTTTGAGAATGCTGAGGTCTTTCTGGTCGAACGCTGGCCGGAGCTTCTACCGGTGGCCCTGCCGTATTTTCCGGCCCTGATCGGCCTGACTTTGCGCATGGAGCCGGATGAGGTGGCGGCGCTGGATGCCGGGACGCAGGCGGCCCTGGGGCTGCGCATCCTCCTGCAGAACAAGGATCAGTTAAAAAACTTCTTAACCCTGGCCGTGGGGAGTCTCGGGGCCGGGGCGAGCGCCGGCCCCTTGAATTAACCATTGCCCTGGCTGACCTGGTGGCCGCCGGGCACCAGTTGGCCGACTTGAAGGACGGCTATACCATCGCCCAGGTGGAGCTCTTTTCTCAGGCCCTGGCCGTCTGCCGGACGCAAGATAAGTTGGAACAGGCCGAGGCGGTGGCCTGGGGCATTATTGAGGCGTGGTTCCCCAAGGAGCATCTCTTGAGCCAATTGCGCCAGGCGCTCCTGAACCCCGGGGCGGAGCGGCCGGAAGCCCCGGCGGAGTTGAAACCCGAAATCATGGCCTCTCTTTATGGCGGCCTGCCCTTAGCGGAGTAAGTGATGGCGATCGATCTCGGCAGCCTGGTAGCCAAACTGGTCTGCGATGTCACCGACCTAAAAAAGGGCCTCCTGGAAGGCAAGGCGGACCTGGCCGGCTTTCGCCAGTTAGCGGAGGAGGCGGGCAAAAAGGTTAAAGATGTCTTGGCCTTTGCCGGGATCTCCCTGGGGATCTATGAAGTCCTCTCCAAGCTCAAGGAGTTCGGTCGCGAAGTTCTGGAGGTTGGCAGCAAGACCGAAGTGCTGCGCGCCTCTGCAAGAACTATCGGCAGCTATTACAGCCTGTCGGCCGCCGCCATCGATGTCTACATCGCCAAACTGAAAGAAAAGGGCGTTGAAGAGGAAAAGGCGCTCTACGCGGTCAACGCCTTCCTGAAATCCGGTCTCTCCATCGATTTCCTGCCGCAACTGGCCCAGGCTGCCAAGGATCTGGCCCCCGCCATGGCCATGCCCTTCAATGAGGCCTTCGAGAATATCGTCCAGGGCGTGGTCAAGGGCACCCCCAAGGCCTTGGCGGAGATGGTGCCCGGTATCAAGCAGGCCATCCAGGCCATGAGCAGTGAGACCAAGAAGCTCATGGACTCCACGATTTTGTCCGGCCCGGAAAAAGCCCAGGCCATGCTGGACTTGGTCCTGCAAGCCGCTCAAAAGGCCCAAGGGGTGGGGGACTCTGTCGCCGACAGTTACCTGGCCAAGATGGCCGCGTACAAGCGCAAGATCATCGAGGTCAAGGAAGCCCTCTTTGAATTCGTCAAGCCTATAGCAGTAGCTATTACCCAGGAGGAAATTAAGTCCTGGGATGATTTTTACGGGGCCATCGGCAAGAACAAGACAGCGCTCCGGGAGTTGGGAGAAGTGGTGGCCGTCCAGATCGGCCGCTGGGCTGACTTCCTACGGAAGATTATTGTATTTGCCGCGGCTCATAAAGATTTACTCCTCATCCTCTTAGAAATTAAAGGAGTTCTTAAGGTCTTGAGTTGGGTCGCCATTGCCGAGGGGGCGGCAACGGCGGCGGTCGCCGTGGGTGGCCTGACTGGGAAGTTGGCGGTGCTGCGCTTGGCCCTGGCTGGCCCCTGGGGCCTGGTGATCGCGATTACTCTGGTTGGCGCGTATGAAGCCTACAAACAAATAGGGAATATCCAGGCCCGAACCCGGCAAGTGGGAAAAGACATAGAGGATGCCAATTTAAAAGACGCGGCATTTAAAAAAATGCAGGCCGGAGAGCAGCTTTCTGAGCGGGAACTGAAGGCCATTGCCACGCCACAACAAAGGGCCGCGGTGGCCACCGCGCCTAAAATTACCGAAGAAGAAGCCAAAGCGAAAGCCGACCGCGCTGGAGCTCAAGGAAAAAAAGAAGGCGATCTCGGAGCCGGGGCAGCCAAGAAAGGCAAAACGGAAAAGATCGACAGCCTCTTAGCGCCCACCCTGGCCATGTATAAGGCTAAGCGGGAGGCCGATCTCCAGGACGCCCAAAATTCCCTCGATCTCCTGAAGAGCACCAACGAGAAGAAAAAAACCGAATTGGAGCGGGCCCTGGCCGCCCAGGAGATCGACGGCCGGACCTATTATCTGCGCCTCCAGGAATTGCAACAACAGGAAACCACCGCCACTCTGGCCATGATCGCCCAAAAACGCCAGGCTGAACAGAAATCTTATCAGGATTCACTTACGGAACTGGCCGCGGATCCGAAGTTAAGCGATGAGGCCAAGGAAATCGCCCGGCAGAAACTGGCCGCCGAAAACAAAAAAGCCCTGTCCGTGTTGGATGTTGATGCAGTCAAGGCCCGGCTGGATGGTGAAAAGAAAGTCACCGATGAGTTGAAACGCCAGCTTGAGGTCAAGAAACAGTATCAGCAAAAAACCGAGGACCTGAACCTGGAAACCTCGCAACTGCTCGGGGCGATTACCGAGCAGGAGGCCAAGCTGCAGCGGCTCACCCTGGATTGGCAGCGCACCAAAGAGGAGGCCATTAAGGCCGGGGGTTACACGCCGGAATACGCCACGGCCCTGGACGCCAACTATCAGGCCAAGCAGCTCGATGTCAAATACGGCGACCAGCTCCGGAACGTCGGCAGCGAGTTTTCCTCCGGGGTGACCAATATCATCAACGATGTCCGAAAAGGGACTGTGGATATTAGCAACAGCCTGGTGGAGATGTTCAATGGCATTATGATGGCCACCCTGAAACCTGGATTTGACGCCCTGGGGACGGCCCTGACCAGCGCGGTTAAGTGGCTGCTGAACAGCCTGAGTTCGTCTCTGGGCGGCGGGAGTCTTTTTGGCGGTAGTGGAGGCGGCGGCGGAAACGAATTCAGCGGCTACGGGGTTGCTGGCGCCGATGCTCATGGCAACGCCTATTATCACGGCGTCCGCCAAGCCTTTAGGTCTGGCGGCATTGTCACCCGGCCCACGCTCTTTCCCATGGCCACCGGGACCGGCTTAATGGGAGAAGCCGGGCCGGAAGGCATCCTGCCCTTAGAGAGAATAGGTGGTGATTTGGGAGTTAAAGCCCTCTTTCCCAAATCCGGCCCGGCGCAGGTGAACATCATCAACAAGACCGGCACCGAGGCTACCGGCACGGCGCAGCAAAACGATGATGGGAGTATTGATGTCTTCCTGGAAAAAAAGGTGTTGGGCTTTGCTTCCCGGGGCCCCGTAAACCAACTGATCAAGATGATCGTCAAACAAGGATAACTCGATGCCAGCCTGGCCGTCAACACTCCCCCAGTATCCCAACAATGGGGAATATGAAGAGACCCCGCCGCACATCCTGATCCAGGATGAAGTTTCGGAGGGTCCGGCCAATGCCCGGCGCAAGCTCGGGGCGCGCAAGCTGTCCCTGCCCTATCGGTTCACGGCCGCACAGACCGACATTTTCGATGCCTGGCTGGATAGCGATGTAGCCGGAGGGTCATTGCCATATGATTGGACCTGGCCGCCGCCGCCCCGCACCACCTTGAGCGTTTCCGCCCGGATCACGGCGATTCCGAAGTATAAGCATGTCGGCGGCGGGGCGCACGATGTGACCCTGGAGGTGATCATCCTGCCATGACCGATTACACCGAGGCCTTCCGGCAGGTCGTCAATGCCCAGCAGACCGGGGAACTGATTCATATGCTGGTGAGCGTCGACCACCCCGATCTCCCGGCGACGCTGCGCCTGAATAATTCGGTGCGGAACGTCGAGAGCCGGTCCATGGTCTTTCTGGCCAGCTTCGTGGAGGTAACCATCATCGACCAGGACCCCGCCCGATCCCCTCAGGCGCAGCTTGCGTTCAGCAATATCCGGCGGGAGATGGTGGTGGGCCTCCAGAGCACCCCGGTACCGTGCCTGGTGACCATAGAGGTCGTCAGAGGCAGCGCTCCGGATATCATGGAAAGGGTCATCAGTAACCTGGAGATGCGCAACGTGGAGGGCGATGAGATGGTCTTGCAGGGGGATTTGACCCCCAAGCGGCTGCGGCCCCGGAAGGCCGTGGATTATAGTTTCACCCCGACTACGGCGCCGGGGTTGTATTCGTAGGGGAGGCGCATTGTTTGACAAGTTCCCAAAACTGTTCTTTTCCGCCGAGCAAGGAAGGTGTCCGATATTCTACCTTAGAATGACCATTATCAAGGGGGGCGATAGTTAGCTCTCCCCTTAATTGGGAGACTGTTAAGAAAAGCCCGCCTGTAAAGGTTAAAAGAATTTTATAAGTACCATCTATTTCGGTCAACTTCGGCGGGTCCCAATAACGATTCCAGGAATCAAGAGAAGCAGCCTGGGCTTTATAGACAATACAATTTGCAAGTTTTTTTGGGGGCTGGGTAGAGACCAAACTGTAGGTTGGCTCAGAGTGGCGAACATCAGATAAATTAGCACATCCTGATATTACCAAAATAATAACCATAACAATGGGAAATAAAGGCTTCATGGCAGACCTCCTGGTCCTTAAATATAGGTAGCCAGCCAAAATATCAAGGCTAAAAAATGAATTTGCTTGACTTCATCCGCAAAGCTACTGAACCAACAGGGGTCCCCTTCAAGGACTTGGGCCGGGACTGGTCCGGCTGGAATTGCTGGGGGCTGATCGGCGTGGCTTACCGGGAATTAAAGGACCTGGAATTGCCGGACTTTAATCGCCTCGCCGCTTTGCAATACCGGGAGGCTGAACCGGAGTTCGCCGCGTTCCGGGAGAGTTTCAGGAAGGTCAGCCCTGGCCGGGCAGAACCGGTCGATATTATTTTGTTCCGGGGGGAGCCCTGCCATGTAGGGCTGGTGGTTAAAAAGGGGTTGATGCTGCACGTGGAAAAGGGCATAGCCACCTGCGTTGAGCCTTATGACGCTGGCGTTTGGCCGCATCGGCTTCTGGGGGTCTACCGTCATGCCGGCTAATCTGCCCGTGCCCCTCGAATATTCCCCGGCGCCGCTCCCCGTGCTTTCCAAGGACATCAGGGTGGTAGCCTGCCCGCACCCCTTCAGCGAACGAATCGTGGAGCTCTGGCTGCACCCCGGCATGTCCTTGACGGAAATCCTGGCGAAGGTGCAGCCCGAGGCCCTGTGGCGCCGCCGGGCCTATGTCTGGGTCGATGATGAGCCGGTGCTCCCGGAGGCCTGGGACACCACCTATCCGGCTTGGGGGGCGGAGATCGCCGTCAAGATGGCCCCGGAAGGGGGCGGGGTCGGCCGGATTATCGGGACGGTCCTGGTTGCCATTGCGGTAATAGCGGTTTCTGTTCTTACATATGGAGCATTGACCGGCCCGGCAATAGGGATGAGCAGCATGTGGGCCGGTGCTCTTAGTGGTCTTGCTGGTATGACCGTCGGCATCGTCGGTAACCTGGCCATGAACGCCATGTTCCCGGTCACCGCCAACCCGTCCCGCCAGGCGGCCCTCATGGGCGTGACCGGCATGACCTCGGCCTACGGTTCTTCCGTGTCCAGTTCGCCCACTTATTCTTTGAACGGCGGCAGCAACCAGGCCAACAAGTACGGTCCTTACCCGAAAATCTTCGGTATCCATAAACACTTTCCGCTTTACGGGGCCGAGACCTACACGGAAGTCCTGGGCGAAGATCAGTACCTGCATCTTTATTTCGTCTGGTGTATCTCACGGACAGGGACTCCCGGCGTCCGTATCCAGGACCTCAAGATCGGCGAGACGGCCCAGGGACAATATGAGGGGCTGGAAGTAGAACACCGCAACCTGGAATTGGTCCTCCATGGCCAAACCATCGCCATTGACGTCATCGCCAGGACCTTAACCCGAACCTCCGGCTCCTGGCTCTCAGAAGGTATTAAGGCGGGGTTGACTGTAACCCTAAGCGGATGTACCACGCCAGCCAACAATACCGGCTACCTGCTAACCAACGTCACCGCCTTGGTCCTCACCTGGTCTACCAGCACGGCCACCACTACGGAGGCCGGGAACGGGGCGCAGACGGCCAGTGTTGTTTTTGGCGATGAGGCTTTGACCCTCTATACGAATCGTATCCATGAGGGTGAGACGGTCCAGCAAATCCTCCTGGAGCAGGGCGAGCCGGTAGTGCGCACCTCCCAGGCGGGACCCCGGGCGCTCTCGGTCGATATCAGCCTCCCCAGCCTGTTTGCCAACGACCCGGTTTCCGGATCCCGGTACAGCAAGACGGTCACGATCAAAATCGAATACTGCGAAACCGGCAGCGGCGCCTGGCAGACCGCCACTACTCTCATAATCACCGCGGCCAGCAATACGGCGGTGCGCCGGGGTCACCGCTGGGAGGTCAATGCGGGCGCAGATCCCGATGTCCGCTATGACGTGCGGGTTACCAGGTTAGAACCCGGGGCGGATGACACTTTATCCAGTTCAATTTCCTATTGGACGGCCCTGCGCAGTATCTGGAACACCAACCCCTTTACACCGGAAGTGCCCTGCGCCATTACTGTCATGCGCATCAAGGCCAGTAATGAACTGAGCGGCACGGTGGACCGGTTCTCCGGGATCTGTTCCGGCATTGAGCCGGACTGGGACACTGAAACCGAAACCTGGATCACCCGCATTACCCAGAACCCGGCGAGCCATCTCCGGGAGATGTGCCAGGGTCCCCAGAACATGGACCCCTATGCGGATGATGAAATTCACCTGCAGCAGTTGCAGTACTTCCATGAGTATTGTGTCGCCCAGGGCTGGAAATATAACAAGATCATCGATTACGAGGTTGATTGGGATGAGATCTGGGCGGAGATCGCCGCCGCCGGCCGGGCCGCAATAGATTGGCTCGATTCCATGCGGAGCGTCATTATTGATGAGCCCCAGGAATTCACCATCGGCCCCGCGTTCACGCCCCGGAACAGCAAAAACTATTCTTTCCAGATCAGCTACCCGGATGTGGTTCATTGCTGGCGGTGCGCCTTTAAGAATGAATTGAACGATTGGGCTGACGATGAGCGCCTGGTACTCCTGGACGGCTATGCCCTATTGGATGCCAATGGTGATAAGGTGGATGCCTGGGGCGACCCGGCTCCCGCCCTGCCCCTGGCCACGATTTTTGTTTCCCTGCCGATTCTGGGAGTGACCCACCCGGATTTGATCTTTAAACACGCCCGCTTCCACGGCGCCCAACTGCAATTACGTTTTATCACCCACCAGTTCGACGCGCACCTGGACCAACTGGTGGCCAGACGGGGCAAGCGGTTTAAATTCTCCCAGGACGTGATTCTGGCCGGGTCAAGCTGGGGCCGGGTGAAGGCTTTGGTTATGGAGGTCATCGGGTATGAGCCGAACAAATACGGCAACGGTCTCAAATTCGGTTCGACCAAATATGGTTGGGACCCATCTCAACCGATTTACAGCGGCAATCTGGCGGGGGTGATCCTGGATGCGCCCTGTCCCATGGCGGAGGGAACGGAATACGCCATCCGGTTCCGCCTGGGAAACAATGTCAGCGTGCTGTGCAATGTCGTCACGGCCCCCGGGAATCTGAAAGAACTGACTTTTGTTGACCCTCTGCCGCCCTATGATCCCGGGCCGCCACCGGT
The DNA here is from genome assembly GCA_041648175.1 of Desulfobaccales bacterium. NCBI lineage: Bacteria > Pseudomonadati > Thermodesulfobacteriota > Desulfobaccia > Desulfobaccales > Desulfobaccales bacterium. The sequence continues at coordinate 31,076 of JBAZPO010000026.1, forward strand.
GAATTATTGGCCCGCGGTGGGTGACCTCTTTATGTTCGGCGAACGCGGCAAAGAGGCCGTCGATTTACTGCTCCACTCCATCCGGCCCAATAATAACCTGGGGGCCAAGATTACCGCAGTGCCCTACGATGAGGCGATTTATCTGGCCGACCAGGGCGTGGTGCCAACCCATGTACCCCTGGTAACCATCCCGCAGGAATGGTGGACGCCGCTGATCGCCTGGGTGCGCTCGGACGGTTCGGTCCTTTGGCGGGACAATGACGGCTCCTGGCGGAGCCGTATCCTGATCTCCCTGCGTACTCCTGGCGCCTTGAATGTCAATATTGCCGGCGTCGAGGCCCAATACTGGCCCACGGATAGCAACACCACACCCACAACACTACCGGTAGTTCCTTTGTATGACTGGGAAGTCTCCCTCATGCCCGTGGAGGACGGCGTCTCCTACGACTTCCGCCTGCGCTACGTCAAAAAGGATGGCTCCCGGGGTCCCTGGACGTCGACACAGACGCATGTGGTGGAGGGGAAGACGGCGGACCCCTCGGATGTGACCGGGTTCATGGTCATGCAGGCGCAGAGCCTGATAACGGCTCGTTGGGTCGATATTCCCGATAGAGATCGGGCCGGGTATGAAGTCCGTTACGGTGGGGTCGGGATCACCTGGGCGGCCGCGGCTCTGGTCAACGGCGAGTACAAGGGCACCACGTTCACCACGACCGACATCCCCCCGGGCACCTGGGACGTGCTGATCAAAGCCAAGGACACCAGCGGGAATTATTCCGCAACCGAGACCCGCAAGACCCTTGTGGTCTATCAGTTCTACACAATCTTAAGCGAGATTGAGCAAGCCCCCCTCTGGGCCGGCACGCTGGTTAACTGCCGCCGCAACCCCCAGACCGGCAATATCAACCCCTCCATGCAGGCGGCCACCATCGACGATTATTTCGACGTGCTGTTTAGCTACTGCCATAACCCCTATACGGAATACAGCTATGAAACGCCGGCGGTTGATCTGGGGGAAGACAAGACGGTCCGGCTCTGGGCTCGGGTACAGAGCAATCTGGCCCCGGGGGAAACCGGCAGCGTGCCCCCGCAATTATCGGTGGATTATAAATTGGACGGCGGCGCCTATGACGGCTTCGAGGACTGGTCTATCGGCTACCTGCAGGCCCGATACGTCAAGACCAAAATCACCCACCAGGCGGCGGACGGTCTGCGCCGCATTACCGGGTTTCAACCGGTATTGGATCAGGCGGCATAATGAAAACTCCTGGGGAAGATTTAATCAAATTGGAAAAGCGCCTGATGGCGGTTGAAATGTTTCTGGGGATAGACCCGGCTACACAAGACCTTATTCATCAAAAGGCTTTTAGGCAGGCGGTGAAGAGCAAAGAGGACCATGCGGCCCAGGACAGGCTGCGGGACGAACTGCATAAATACGTCTATAGCTGCTATGACCAGGGGAGCCAGGCAAGCTTGACAGCCATAGTGCTGGCCCCAGTCGCAATTATCCTTAATCCTGAATCCACTGAAGCAGAAAGGACCGCGGCCGGAATGCAATTAGCCCAACTGGTCAGAGTGGTTATGCCCGCCTGGAATTGGGTACTGCAAAAAGTCTTGGTGCACTATGTTGAGGTTTCGGACCAGATTACCGCGAATGGCGGCATTTACATCGAGCCGAACTTTAGTCAGTTTAACGACAGCGATCCTGAGGCCTCCTTGCGGTTGCTGGTGAAAGGAGCATAACCATGGCAGGAACCCCAGTACAACCAAACCTTGAAACCATGGGGGCAGATCCTCTGGCCTATAAGCAGGCCATTGAGGGGTCGATCATGGCCGCGGCCCGTATCGCCTGGGGGTTCGCCCCGCATGAACAGGGCACCCCCAACATGACCGTCAGGGTGGAGCCGGGGCCGGTTTGGATGGGTGGGGTTTTGACCGAGAAGGCGGCACAGAATTCCGCCACGATCACCGCCCCTGCCACCAACCCCCAGATTTACCGGGTGGTCAAGGACGTGCTGACTGGCGTTATCTCGGTTGTCGCTGGCGAGGAGGCTGCCGCCCCGGTGGCCCCCGGCATACCTGTCGGCAAGGAGCCGGTCTGCCGGGTGCTTTTACAGGCCTCCACCACGGCTATCACCAATGACCTGATCACGGATGAGCGGATATTGGGTGGAAGTATTGAGCCCTTCAAGGTCAATAGTATTTATACGAATCTGGGTACAGACCCGGCTACCGAGTTGGGCTACGGCACGTGGACCCCGATATTGGCCCCCGCAATAACCTATCCCCTGGCGCACAGCCCTGATTACGTAAAATCGACCGGGGCTGAGACGGGGGGTTACTACCCGGATAATTGCACCGACCCGGCCTTGGCACTAACCGGGCCAGCCGAAAATAATCAATGGCAGACCGCCGGGGCGGTCACCAACCAACGGCTCCACATAGCCTTACCCGATCCCAGGCTGATCTATGGACTGACCTATGAGAACGGACATGAGGCAGGAACGTATACGGATAGAGGGGCTAAAAACTTTACCCTTTGGGGGTCTAGCGATTATAGCGCCTTTATTGATCTGACTTATGCGGTTGACACCAACTGGACGCAATTAACCACTGATGTTTCCCAATTTGTCCAGCACGTTAGTAGCAATATAGCCGATCCTCACGATGTAATAGTTACACCAACGGTATCGTATAAGTATATTGCCATAAAGATCGCCGACAACTGGGGAAGTGGGACCACTTTAGGGCTGCGCCGGGTCTCATTAATCACTGGACATTATCAATGGTTAAGGACGGCGTAGAAAAAAAGTTGCATATCAACCCTTAAGGAGAGAGGTAAAACATGGCCTTCCCTGCCACTTTAACCAACGCCCAAGACGGCATAACCGATGTAATGGCCGCCCACCTCAATGCCCTGGAAGCCAAGGTAGGCATAGACGGCTCCCTGGTCACTACCAGTCTTGATTACCTCGTGAAGAATCCCGCCAGCGACAATCCTGGTCACGTCCATAGTATTTATGCGCCTGTGGCCCAAACCATGTATATCGGGACCACCGCCGTACCCATTAACCGGGGGACCGGGGCGCTGGCTTTGGCCGGTATTACCGGGATAACCCCCGGAGCAAATTTCGCCCTGACCCAAAACTCAGTGGTCCCGCTCACCAGTGTTGAGGCGGGGGCAGTAGTCAATACACTCGTTTTAAAAGAGGGTAAGGTCGGCATCGGCACGGCGACCCCTCCGGTTCAATTGTGCGTCTATGGCGGGGCTACCGAAAAACAAATCCAGATTAAAAGAAGCGACGCAAGCACACTCTGGAACATCGGCATCAATGCCGCCGGTGCCCTGTTTGGCTTGAGCATTCTTAATGGCGACACATTGCTACAGAAAATTGATACTGCGGGTAATGTTCTGTTTGGCGGGATAACCAGCGCAGGCACTTCGGCAGCCAAAACATTAGGGGTAGGATCGGGCACTGCTCCTTCTACATTCCCGGCTGATATGGCCCAGATGTGCGTGAAGGACCAAGCAGCGGGCAACGCCTGTTTTCATTTTTATACCGAACTGGGGCAAATCATCCGACTCTATCAACAAGCGCATATCGCTGACCTGAAAGCGGATTATACGGCGGGCGATCTGGACACTGAAGCAGAAATGATAACTGCCCTAAATACAGCTAATGCGGCATTCAATAGCTTGCTGGTGCGCCTGGAAAACTTAGGCTTCAACGCAACTTCGTAAAGGAGGGTTAGTATGGCCTTACAAATACCATTTGAGGATAAATGTGGGGTAGTCCACGAAGCGGCCTATTTTCGGATTCGCCGGGCGATTGTGGAAAATTTTCCGACAGATGTGTCTCCGATGTTCACCGCCGAGGTGGAAGTCTATCATAGTTTGGAAACCCGCCAAGCCCGCAAAGCGCCAATAGATACTATTATTTTTCAACTGGCGGAAGAAAACAACCCGGCCATGCAATCAGGGCTGACCAGCGCCTATGATTTTCTCAAAATCCTACCTGATTTTGAAGGAGCGAAAGATGTCTGAGAAAGAAAATCCGGTAATAGATGCAACCCAAGCCAAGGCCCTGATTGAGCAGGAGAAACAAGAGCGGGTGAAACGCTGTGAGGCCAAGATTAACCAGGCCTTGCAGGATGAACGCTGCAAGCTTTCTGTGGCATTTATGATCTCAGAACATGGGAACACGCCCCAACTGAGTGTTTTTGCTCAGGATTAACCGGGCTGACAGGAAGTCGCCCCTTTACGCCATGGATGGCTTAACCTCTAACCCTTGGGGGGGATTATGAATGACGGCCCAGGAATACAATTCGATCTTACTTTCGCTGTTAGGAGTTGTCGCCGGTGTCGGGGCTGTCATTTTTTGGCGTATGATTACCCGGATGGAGAAGAAAATTGATGATTGGTTCAACCAACATCTCGAATGCCGGGAGCGCCAAAACCGAGAATTTGTCAAGGTCAAGGAATTTGAGACTTGGCAGAAAGGCCGCGAACCTCTGTGGCGGCGGTTGAATCGACATTCTCATCACCCCGAAAGCGGGCAGGTGATCATTACGGAGGAATGAAATGTCTTTTTACGACGACGTAATCAAAAACGACCCCCGGTTCAGGAGCGCCAAGCCGATATCTGACTTAGCCCTCCTTGAGCCTGTCACCAGGGCCGCGGTTCAAGCGATCATCGCCGATGCCGCGGAAATGGGCCATGAGATGATGGCCTTTGAAACTTACCGGAGCCGGGAGCTTCAAGGCATCTACTTTCGCCGGGGCGTGACCAAACTGCAAAAGGTTGGGGTCCATCATTACGGCCTGGCCGCCGATATTGTCAAGGTGGTTAACGGTGAACCATCCTGGGACGGCTCCTTTGACTTCCTGGGGCCGTTGGCCCAGAAGTATGGCATGATCTGGGGCGGTGACTGGGGTAAACCGGATGAACCGCATACCTTCCGGGATTATTGCCATGTCCAGAGGGTCCGAGTGGAAGATCAGGGGTCACTATTCCGGGAAGAATGGTATCCCGATAAGGGTTTTAACCCATGGGAAGATGAAAGGACGGTTGAAGCGGTGGAAGATGCCTTTAGGGCGGCAACCAAGTCTCAGATGTTTAAACCAGAAGAACTCGCCCTTGCCCGTCAATACCTCCCCGCCATCCAGGCCGCGGCGGACTCCTGCACCTGGCCTCCGGAGCTCGAGGCGATCATGCAACGGCAGCTCGGCCCCCGCTGGATGGACTGGGTGCTTTGTGGAATTGCCTCGAGGGAAAGCCGGTTTGGTTTGCTTCTGGACGATGAGGGCCTTGGAGACGGCGGCCATGGCCATGGCATCATGCAGGTGGACGACCGGAGCCATACGGCCTTTTGCGCCGGCGAGGGGTGGCAGGATCTGGCCGCCTCCCTCGAGTACGTGCATAAGAATGTGATCATCCCAGCCTTCAACTACTTGGGCGATTATTTCGATCTGTTTGAGGACTATGGGGCCCTGTTCCGTGGGGCCATTGCTGGGTACAACTGCGGCCCCGGCAACGTCCGTAAGGCCCTTGAGGCAGGGGCAGACGTGGACGCGAGGACAACTGGCCGGGATTATAGCCGGGACGTTCTGGCACGGGCTAAAGCCTTTAAGGAGGTGTTATCATGATTCCGCTTTTAGGTTTACTTCCTATTGTGGGCAATCTCGCCACGAACATTATGGACCGATTCTTCCCCAAGGAGATGGCTGAGGAAGAGAAAGCGGTCAAGCAGATGCAGCTTCAGGGCATCCTTTACCAACAGATGATGGAGCCCCTTGCTAAAGAGGTTGAGGATCTGGCAGACGCCCGGGCGAATGAACGGCAAGCCCTGAGCAGCGCCGGACCCTGGATGAATGGCCTCCGGGCCGGGGTCACAGTCTTTGGCGGGTATCTTGCCATCGGAATTTTTTCATGGAACCTGATCTCCCCTTATTTCGGGTTCAACCGGGTGATCCTAGGCACCGGTGATGAACTGCTCTTGGGCGGGATCATCGCCTTTTATTTCGGAAAACGCCTAACTGAAAAAATGAGCGGCGTGAGCGCGGTGGAGTAGGATATGGCCGACCCCCTTACCATCCCCAAGACCTCCATCCACATCCAGGTGGCCGATAATGGCTATTACGCCGAAGCAAACGGTGACGCGGTGAAGCTCTGTTCCCAAGTCTTTGACCAAAAGGCTGACCTGTTCCTGTGGCTGGCCAAAAACATCACCTTCCGGGGGAGCGTGGAGCGGTTGACCCTTAATCTCAAGGATGGGATGCAGGTGTTGCAGAGCGGTTAGAAGATTCGCCATGATGGCCAGGCGCACAAGGACGTGCTTTTCTATGGCTCATCTGCCCCATAATCCGGAAGTGACCATGGCCCGCATCATTGAGGTGCTGGCTGGCAAGATTAGTCTTGCTGATGCCCGGGCAATTCATACGATCCTCAATGAAGACGTGGAAGCACGTTTTCAGGACCTAACCGCCTGGCTGGATGTGGTTGCCCTCTATCTCCCGAGCCGGAGCCATAGCAAAATAACTCGCCTGGGCTTGAGTCGCTTCGTTTGGAAGCATAGAGGTTGGTTCCGGGTCAGGGATTTTGCTTATCACTTAGAGGTCCATGACAAAACCGCCTGGGAATATCTCAAAACTCTCCATGGCGTCGGCCTGGTGGCTCACAATGGCGAGCGGTCGAGCCGGGCGCGATATCGGATTGAGTTGCCGGGGGCGATTGATGGCTGATGAGGACAGGCTGGTGAGGCCCAGAGAGGCGGCGGTACGCCTGGGGAAGCCTAAGTCCACCATTTATGCCTGGCTACACTCCGGCAAACTTCCGGGGGTCCAGGTGAGCGAGCGCACGGTGAGGATCCGGGAAAGTGTGGTAAGGGAGATGGAGAATGTGCCAGAAAGCCCAAACCTGGCCAAATGAAAGCCGGTGCATGTTCGTGGACAGGTGGGGCATCTGCTGGAACGTGGCCTGCGACGCTACGTTCGGGGCGGTCTGTGTGGAGCCGGAGGCCCCTTCACCTCAATTTTTTCCAGAGCCAACTCAATCCCCCACGGGATAGTGCGGCCCTGCTCCCAGCCCTCCACCGTGCGCCGCGAGGTTTTTCGCCCCAGGGCAGTCAATGTCTGGGCCAAACCCTTTTGGGTCAGACCCAGGCGGAAACGGGCAGCTTTAAGTTCGTTAGGGGTCATGTTAGGCGATTTCTTCTACGTCATGATTCAGGATGTCGTCAATAATCTCCTCATCGGTCATGGTGCAGGTATTCCCGTTTTCATCCTCATATTCGTCCCAGGCGCTCATGCGGTATTGAGCAATCATCTCGGGCAGCGTAAAATTGCACTCCGTTCCAAACCTGGGGTCGTGGCTGATATAGCGTTTTGTCATTGTCCTGTCCTCCTGTCGTTTGATAATTAAGATATACGCTCTCATGCGTAGGTTGTCAAGAGGAAAATGCAGGAGGATGAAAGTTTTTTGGTGTCCGCGAAGTGTCCGCAAAATGCGCTCACAATTGGTTAATTATGGTTGATTTTGGTTAATCGCCGCCCCTTGACAAAATCGCCGAACCCCAGTATATTCAAGCCTGTCAACGTTTCGGGCCGTTAGCTCAATTGGTAGAGCAAGTGACTCTTAATCATTAGTGATCCCCTCCAGTGAGGGGATTTTTTATTGGGGGACTATGCGGGAGTCCTCATTTATTTACGTGGGGTTTTACGTGGGGTTTTATTCCAAGGCATGACTTTTTATGCCTATCCAGGCCATGCGGCCCTTATCAATAGTGCGTGTTTTAAAGGCTCTCAAGGCAGGGCTACCGCTCCCAAAGCAGGCGCGCTAACCAGGCTGCGCTACGTCCCGAAAGCCGTTTTCAATAATTTAGCTCTTTCCTCAGAATTTTGTAAGAGATTTTCCTGCCAACAAACTGGAAAGTCAGCTTTTCTTGAAATCCACCCACGTAGCAGCCTGATTTTTCAAGCTCTTTTTTTGCGTTAGCCAGTTCGAGCAGGGGAAATTCAGGGAATTCCTGAGAACAATATCAGGTGAGCACCGGATTGTTTAGGGTTTGCGGTCCGGTGATAATCCCGGTAAGCGTGAGAAAGTAGGGTAGGCTTATG
>JBAZPO010000027.1 GCA_041648175.1 Desulfobaccales bacterium
TCAGGGCCTCGTTGGCCTGCTCCAGCGGGAAGGTCTGGACCTCGGTTTTGACCGGCACTTGGGGGGCGAGCTTGAGAAACTCCTCGCCATCGGACCGGGTGAGGTTAGCCACGGACCGAACGACTCTCTCTCCCCAGAGGATGTCGTAGGGAAAGGACGGGATGTCGCTCATGTGGATGCCGCCGCTGACTACCACCCCGCCTTTGGCCGAAGCCTTTAGGGCCGCGGGGATAAGCGCGCCTACAGGAGCAAAGATAATGGCTGCATCCAGTTCTACCGGGGGCAACTCCTCGGAGTTTCCGGCCCAGACGGCCCCCAGGCTTCGGGCAAACTCCTGGGTCTCGGTGTCTCCCAGGCGGGTGAAGGCATAGACCTTTTTGTCCTGGTGCACCGCCACCTGGATGGTGATGTGGGCCGCGGCCCCAAAGCCGTAGATCCCTAAGTGCTCCCCGGCCGCGGCAGCCATGCGATAGGAGCGGTAGCCGATAAGCCCGGCGCACAAAAGCGGCGCGGCCTCCGCGTCGCTATAAGACTCTGGTATGGCAAAACTGTAGCGCTGGTCGGCCACGGTGTATTCGGCGTAGCCTCCGTCCAGGGTGTAGCCGGTGAACTTAGGATTGTCGCACAAGTTCTCCAGGCCTTTTAAGCAGTAGCGGCAGGCGCCGCAGGTAAACCCCAGCCAGGGCACACCGATGCGGTCACCTAAATTAAACTGCTTAACCGCACTGCCAATTTCCACCACGGTGCCCACGATTTCATGGCCCAGGATCAGGGGCAACTTGGGGTGGGACAGTTCCCCATCCACCACGTGGAGGTCGGTGCGGCAGACCCCGCAGGTATGCACCCGGATAAGCACCTGTTCGGGGGAAGGCGTTGGCACCGGCACTTCCAACCATTTGAGGGGTTCACCCGGCTGCTCTAACACCATGGCCCGCATGGTTTCCGCCTTGGTCATGCTTCTGACTCCTGCGTGCTTATTAGGGGCCACACCATTGTGCGGCTCTGATTCATCTTGCACAGAAAATAAGGATTCCTCAGGGCTTCAGCAAGATCAAAATGCACTGGGAAACAGATCCCAACTAACTAGTTTCCATCCGGGAACGGCTTTGGAATTCCCCCCTTTACCAAAGGGGGGTTAGGGGGGATTTGGGGTGTTAAAGTATCTCCTATTACGGAAAAAACTTTTGGCAAACGCTATAAGTCATTTCAAAACCGATTTTTGGGTTCACTTTGAAATGACTTGAAAGGAAATAATCACCCCCCTTTGGAAAAGGGGGGCAGGGGGGATTTATATAACGCCTTGAAATCCCCCTAAATCCAATGCTGTTCACTTAAACCAAGTTGCGCTCATAGAAGTAAGAAAAGCTCACGGTCTGTAGTGGAGTACCCGAGTGTGCGCCCAACCTGAGGGCGGACACATAGGTCCGCCCCTACAAAAATTAAATTACCTGTTTGATCGCAGTTTGGTATTAAACATTTGTAGGGGCGGGGTCTCCCCGCCCCTGGCTTAATGTGCCACGGGTTGGGCAGGGAAACCCCGCCCCTACAGCCGATCAGAAATCGCCAATGCTTAAGTGAACAGTATTGCCCCTAAATCCCAGCAGTGTCTGGTTAGAAAATTGCATGAGGTTGTTCTGCCCCCCTCACCCCAGCCCTCTCCCCCCGAAGCGGGTGGAGAGGGGGTAGGAGATGTGGCCGTTTTAGTAACCATAAGGCATTAAATCGGTTCCACTTTTTCCCCTCTCCCCAATGGGGGAGAGGGTTAGGGTGAGGGGGAAGTAATCTTCTCGGAGCCGGAAGGGCGCAGCGAATTTTTGAGCTGTTGGACTACGCCCAACGAACTTCCTCATTTGCAAAAACCTAACCGGACACTGCTGCCTAATACCAAGTTGCGCTCATAGAAGTAAGAAAAGCTCACGGTCTGTAGTGGAGTACCCGAGTATGCGCCCAACCTGAGGGCGGACACATAGGTCCGCCCCTACAAAAATTAGATTACCTGTTTGATCGCAGTTTGGTATAAATCCCCCTTTTCCAAAGGGGGATTTTGAAGGGCGTGTGCGTCTTTAAACATTTTCAGATGAGAATTATACTCATTGCCAAAAGTTTTTTCTTATTAACCCCTCACCCTACCCTCTCCCACAAGGGGAGAGGAGAATTAGAGGAAAAAACTTTTGGCAAACGCTATAACTTGGGGGAAACCACCGGTTGGTCTACCTTCCAGGAGCGGTTGCCCGCTCTGGCAAAGTGTGCTACAAGGGGCTATGAACCATGGCTATAATTTAAGGCGAGGTTTTGTATGAGAGATTTCAAGACCATGTCCAAAGACCTGGTGGCTGCCCTGGATCTTAAATATGAACCGGTGGGTGTCACCCTTTACGGGCAAGCCGATCCCCTCCCCGCGGGCGTGTCTTTTCCCCCGGATAAGCTGAAGAGCTATTGCCAAGCCCTGGTGCTGGCCGGGGAAGGCCGCACCCTGCTCTTAGGCAAAGAGCAGATGGGCTGCAAGTTGGGGACCTCGGTGCTGGGGTTCGAATCCGATATGGAGGCCTTCCTCGACGACGGTGTCCTGGAGAAATACGGCGTAGGCCTTTACGGTTCTGAAGAAGCCTCTGCCGCCACCATCCTCCACTCCACATATATAGAGAAAGGCCAGACCAAGGCGGCCTTCATCGCGCCCTTGTCAAGCTTTCATAACCAGCCTCAAGTCGTGGTATTCACGGCCGACAGCGAGCAGGTCATGTGGCTGCTTTACGCGGTGAATTACGATAAAGGCGGGAGAATGGATCTGCCTCAGTCCGGCGGGGCCTTGGGGGGCTGCGCCGATATCACCGCGCTGCCCCTGCTCCAGGGGATTTGCAACATTACCTTCCTGGGCTTAGGGTGCCGTTTGAAGTCGGCTGTGGATGCCTGTCACCTCATGCTGGGCGCGCCCGGAGTCGCCCTGGGAACGATCCATCAGCACATCTTAGACATGGCCAAGCCCATCTCCATGCTCAAAAAGGCCGGAGCCGGCGGTTAAGTAAGCCGAACCCATCGTTTCGACCACCGTTCAGGCAACGGGATAAGGGGACTAATCCTTAAGTCCAAGTGGAAAAGCGTCCAGGAATTGCTTCACGGATAATACTTGAGCATACCGGGCCCGCAAGGCCGCCATGAACGCGGCATGGACCTGGGCAGCCGGCACCTCCAAGCCTTCAAAGACCAGATTGCAAGTGGCGCAGGCATCGTGGATCACCTGGCAGCGGAGGCCATAGTCGAAGGCCGCCCTGGTGGTTGAGTCAATACACATATGGCTCATGGCGCCGCAGATGACCAGGTCCTCAATCCCGGCTCGGCCGAGTACCTCCAGAAGACCCGTCTTGCGAAAGCTGTTGGGGAAATGCTTCTGAACCACCGGCTCTTTTGGAAGCGGTTGCAGCGGTTGATGGATTTCCACGCCTGGCGTATCCGGCCGGAAAAAGGTCGCGTCTGGTCCCAACGCCACATGTTGCACGTGGAAAATGGGCAGACCGGTCTTCCGGAATGCCAGGAGCACTTTGTGGGCCTGGATTGCAGCCGCCTCGATTCCCACTAATTCCATGCGGCCGCCGGGGAAATAATCGTTTTGTAAGTCAATGAGCACGAGTGCCGGTTTCATGGCAGAGATCCCTTTCCTCCTCAAGATGGTGGGGTGAGACTTGGCTGATAGCCGGGAAGATCAGACGGCTGGTTGCGCCTGGACTACCTCTTTGGCGGGCGGTCGCAAGCGGCCGTGTTGCTCCACCCGCTGGATGATGAAGTCCTGCCACTCCTGCCACTGGGCGATGGGATTGATCTGGGTATTTTCGAGGGGGACCTCGGCCCGGGCGCTGGCCGCGTGCCCCCCTGCGGAACCCAGCTTACCGAAAGCCCGGGCCGCCAGGCGGCCGGCATTTTTTCTCAAGCCGTCGTTTCTGAAGATGACTACCAGCTTGTCCTGGAAAATTCCGCCGACGATGGTCCAGGAGATCTCGCCGGCCCGCATAAAGAAATCAGCCAGGATTACCAGGATATCCGGGGTGTTCACCGGACCCAGGAAGGCGTAGAGGCGGGTGTGGCGAATGCGGAAGCGGTTCAGGGCCTGCTGGAAGTAGCCCAGCATGGGAATATTGAACTCGGCAAACTCCAGGCGCCGCACCAGTGGCCTCCGGGTGAAGCCGAAGAGATAGTGAAAGGCCCGGACATCGGCTTCGATGGCGGGCCGCTCAAAATTGGCCGTGTCGGTCTTGATGCCGTAGTACAGGGCCGTGGCCAACTTCAAGGATGGTTTGATCCGGGCCTCCCGCAGATATTCAGTCAGGATGGTGGAGGCGGCGCCGTATTCCGGGCGGATATCCACTAACCTGGCCTTGGTTTCCGGGGCCCGGGGATGGTGGTCGATAATCACGTCGTAACGGCAGATTCCCAAGAGGTCATGGTGCGAGGGTTGGCTGTCCACCAGGGCTTTGCGGTTGTAGTCGTCGAGGTTCAGGTCCTGGAGGGCGGTGAGGGATATGCCCAAAAGCTGGACCATCCGCTGATTCTGGGGGCGGGTGATGGGGCGGATGGGGGCCACGACGCAAGTCGTCAGGCGACGCCACAACAGGCGTTTGAGGGCCAGGGCGCTGGCAATGGCGTCCGGGTCGGGATCGATCAGGATCACCAACCGATCTTCATGGCTGAACAAGTGGTAAAGCCGCTGGACCGCGCTGCGCATGGATGGTCACGCCCCTTCAATCATTGTAAGTCGTGTACGGGAAAACTGGAAGGGCTTTTTCAGCGAAAAAGCTGAACCTGCCGAAAACTCTCAGGCCATGTCGACGCCGGGGAGACCTGAGTCGCCGATTCCGCCGCAACCGGCGATTTTTCTTTGCCAGGCCCGGCCACTAAATTATAAAGTAATGGGGCAGTGGCGGGGCGGCCGACCCGGTCGCCACCTTTACCGGAGGAGGCATAATGGACAACCATACCAGGGAGGTGGTGGACGGCATTTTGGCCGGAGAGGTGCGCACCGCGGCGCGCCTCATGCGGGATTTGGATGACGGCAGGCCAGAGGCCCGGGAGATTCTCAAAGAGATCTACCGGCATAGCGGCCGGGCGCATATCATCGGGATTACCGGCTCCCCCGGGGTGGGTAAGAGCACTCTGACCGACCGCCTCATCCAGCATCTCCGCAAGCAGGGCAAAACCGTGGGCGTCGTTGCGGTGGACCCCACCAGCCCCTTTTCCGGCGGCGCCATTTTGGGGGACCGTATCCGCATGCAGCGCCATGCCCTGGACGAGGGCGTCTTTATCCGTTCCCTGGCCACCCGGGGGCATTTTGGCGGGCTGACGGCGTCGGCCCGGGCGGTGATCACCGTGCTGGACGCCATGGGCAAGGATTATGTCCTGGTGGAGACCGTGGGGGTGGGCCAGGATGAAGTGGAAATCGCCGCCACCGCTTACACCACTGTGGTGGTGACGGTGCCGGGCATGGGAGACGACATCCAGGCCATCAAAGCCGGCATCCTGGAAGTGGCGGACATTTTGGTGATCAACAAGGCGGATCGGGAGGGGGCCTCCCGCACCTACCAAGAATTGCTGCAAATGCTGGATTTGCAGACGTTTCGGCGGGAGAGGGACTGGCGGCCGCCGGTGCTCATGACCCAGGCCAAGGATCAGGAGGGCATTGAGGAGTTGATGGCGGCGCTCAAGGATCACCAGGAGTACCTGGCCCAAGATGGCGGCGCGGCGCGACGTGCAGCCATCGCTTCCCGGGCCCGCCAGGAGTTTTTGGAACTTCTCAAAGAGGGGCTCTTCCGGCACCTGGTCAAACAACTAGAGGCCGATGGCCGCCTGAACCAGGTTCTTGAAGACATGTTGAGGAAACAGACCGACCCGTATTCGGCCAGCGAAGCCCTGGTCCTTAAGACCCTGGGGCCGATAAAGAACGCTGTCTTATAACCGGGAGGTTTATGCTGTTCCTCAAGGAGGGGGATAAGCATCTGGAAATCCCCCTAAATCCCCCTTTTTCAAAGGGGGACTTTACCTGGCCAGGCCCAGCGTTCCGCACCCGGTGGTAAGGGCCCGTGAGGCACTTCACGCTATTCTGATTTCTTTCTCCCCTTTTTCCCCTCTTCGGCCTTTTCCCCTTCTTCCTCCTCCAGCACCAGGTTGACGTGGCGGCGGCGGATGTCCACGTGGGCAACTTTGACCCGGACCAGGTCGCCCAGGGCGAAGATGCGGTGAGTGCGCCGGCCGAAGAGACGCTGGTGGGATTCTTCATAACGGTAGTAGTCATTGGGCAGGTCCACCAGGCGCACCAGGCCTTCGGCAAAGATTTCCTCCAGGGCGACGAAAAACCCGAAGGCGTTGACCCCGGTGATGCGCCCCGTGAAGGCCTCACCCACCCGGTGGGCCAGGCAGCGCACCTGCATGCGGGACAGCATCTCCCGCTCCGCTTCGATGGCCGTCCGTTCCCGCCGGTTGAGATGTCCGGACTGGGTTTCCAGGTCTTCCAGGTCCACGGAAAACGGCGGTTTGCGCCCCGCCAGCCGGGCCAGGAGCAGCCGGTGCACCAGGAGATCGGGGTAGCGCCGGATGGGGGAGGTGAAGTGGGTGTACCAGTCGGTGGCCAGGCCGTAATGCCCCAGGGCTTCCCCGGCGTAGCGGGCCTGCTTGAGCGAGCGCAGGAGCATCAACTGTACCATGGGGGCCAGGGGGGTCTGGCGGACTTTTTCCAGAAACTCCCGGAGGACCCGAGGATCGCGGTTGACCTCCTTGGGCAGATCAAACCCCAGACTCTTCAAGTACGTGCGGAACGCGGCCAGCTTGGCGGGGTCGGGGCTCTCGTGCACCCGAAAGATAGAGGGCTCCCCCAGGAAGGTGGCCACCGCTTCGTTGGCGGCGATCATGAACTCCTCGATGAGCTGGTGGGACACCAGGTGATCCACCCGGCGCACGTCCACCGGCCAGCCCTTGTCGTCCATCACCACCTCGGCCTCGGGAATGCTCATCAAGAGGCTGCCCCGTTCGCCCCGGCGCTCCCGCAACCGGTCACAGAGGTCCATCATCTGGGTGAGCATCTTCACCACCGGCCGGTAGCGGCTCCGGAGTTGCCGGTCTTTGGCGACCACCAGGTCATCAACCAAGCGGTAGGTCAGGCGAAAATGGTTGCGGATGACACTCCTGGTAAAGTTGAAGTCCTTGATGCGGCCGCGGCGGTCGAAATGCATGATTACCGTCACCGCCAGGCGGTCTTCCTCAGGGATGAGGCTGCACACGTTGGTGGCCAGCTTGCCCGGCAGCATATGCACCGCCCGCTGCGGGAAGTAGACGCTGGTGCCCCGCTCCTGGGCCTCTTTATCCAGGGACGAGCCCGGGGTGACATAGTAGCTCACGTCGGCGATGGCTACATAGAGCGTGAAAGTACCGCCGGGCTTTTTCTCCAGATAGACGCCGTCGTCGAAATCCCGGGCGGTTTCGCCGTCGATGGTCACAAAAGGCAGGTGGCGCAGGTCCTCCCGGCCTTTCAGGGCCTTGGCCGACAGGTCGGGAACGAGCCGGTCCGCCTCGGCCAAGACTTCCGGCGGGAACTCGTCGGCCAGGCCGTGCTTCAAAATTACCAGCCGGGTCTGGACCTCGGCGTCTTCCACATCGCCCAGAACTTCGGTGATCACTCCTTGGGGATTCAGGTGGCCCGTGGGATAGTGGGTCACCGCGGCCCGCACCACCTGGCCCTTCATCGCGCCATTGAGATGCTCCGGGTCGATCACCAGATTGAAGAGCAGGTGCTCGTCTTCGGGCTCCACAAAATAGGTGTCCCCGGCCTGGGACAACAGCCCCAACACTTCCGTGAGCCGGCGGGAGAGGATGCGGATCACCCGGCCTTCCCGGCGTCGGCCTCGGCTGCCCTCGATCCGCACCACCACCTGGTCGCCATGCCAGGCTTCTTTCAGGTTTGCGGCAACCAGGTAGATGTCCTTGCCGCCGGATTCCGGAGCCACAAAGCCGAAGCCGTCCGGGTGGACGGAAAGTTCCCCCACCACCAGGTTCATCTTTTCGGCCAGACCGAAGCGGCCGCCTTTCAGGGAGACCAACTGCCCCCGCGCTACCAACTGGTCCACCGACATGGCTGCGGCCTCGGCCTGGTCCTGACCGGCATTGAGCAGGCGGAGGAGTTCCTCCAGCAACAGCGGCCGGGCGGCTTCCTGGAAAGTCCGCAGGATGCGGTCTTCTATGGACCCGGGTCCTTTGCTGCGACGTCTTCGTTTGGTCATGGTCAACCTCGCTACTTGAGCCTTGAGGCACATAAGGGATTATGTGCCCAGATTGCAAAAATTATCGGCATATTGGCCTCATTATCCCTCATTCTCCTGATTTTACAGAGAAAAAAATAGTGCGCGGACTTACGGCACTCATTAAGCGTATCAGCCAGACCAGGATGGCCACCAGCCAACCGGCTTTGTTGACCAGTTCGCTTAAGGCGGAACCGAGGCGATTCCGTCCCACCCGGCCTCCTTGATGGAAAACCAGAATTGGCCGAGGTGGGTGAGAATGGTGATATGCCGGTACCCACCGCCGCGACGGCCAGACCGCCGCGGATTGAAAATGTGCTGGTATCCTGCCGGCCTCATGTCAAAGATAATATCTTCGGCCCGCTTTGTCACTAAGCACCGCCAGAGACAGAATAAAATTCTCCCACCTAAAATAAAAAAATTTATGGATTTATATTCACCATGTTGATAAAAGAAAGCATGATTGGGATAGCGCTATTTTCTCATTAGTTTGAACGTTCAGGGTTCGGCCATACTACCTTTTCCACTAAAGAGAAAAAGGTTGGAGGAAAATATTTTGATTAACATATCGACACTGAAAAACAGTAACATAATCTCTGATAAAGTTTGGAATATTTTGAGATGCCCATTTTGTTTAGGTAATATACAAAAAAACGGTAGGTTATGTGAATGTCAACAATGCGGGGAGAATTATGAAATTTCCAAAGATGGACAGCCTGATCTTCGCCTAAAGAAGAATAAATCATATAACTTTAATATAGAAATTAACAACTCTTACGATACTACATATGATCTCCATATCAGTGAGAATTATTGGCTAATTCCATTTTCACCTAATATGCGTCCAGAGGTAGATTTTAAGGGGGTAAGAATTCCTGCCAGGTTAAATATTGCCCAACTTAGTCACTTTCCGAAAGCAAAAACCAGAGGTGACTTAATGTTGAATCTTGGTTGTGGTGAAGGCATTCACCGAGAGGTCTGTGAACACGCAGGCTTTGAATATGTCGGAGTTGATATACGAGAACAGCAAGCCCATATACTCGGCGACGCTCACGCTCTGCCATTTGCTGATAATTCTTTTGACTTCGTTCTTGCAATAGCAACTTTGGAGCACCTCAGAAACCCTTTTATTGCGATAAGGGAAGCTCACCGCGTTTTGAAACCAGGAGCAACGCTCTTAGGCACTGTTGCATTTTTAGAACCGTTCCATGATTTAAGTTATTTTCATCATAGCTATTATGGCCTTAATTATTTACTGCAAAATGCCGACTTTAAGATAAAAGCTATCGGTCCCGAGGGGGACTGGCCGGTTTTAAGGGCACTTGCCGAAATGATCCTCTTCCCGAAACTCCCCAAAAGTCTTTCCAACTTGTTAGTTGCCCCTATCCAGATTCTCCATAAATTATGGTGGAAAGCAGGCTCAAAAATCGCTAAAACTGAAACCTCCCAGGAAAAATACCGTCTATTGGCAACAACGGGAAGCCTAACTTTTGTAGCAGAGAAAATATCTTATTAAAATAATATGGAACTATATAATGAATACGTCAAACCATAAATCAATATGTTTGTTATCTATAGAGGATTCTGCGGTTTTTTGTGGAACTTTTGGGCCAAAAATTAAAGTAACGCAGATTTGCATCGTAAGAATGCCATCGGAGATTTTGACATGCCCGTAAGGTCTCCCTTACATGTAATATTGACAGGCCTGCTGGTATTGATAGGAACATTTTTAATATTTTATATTACCAGACAGGGAATTGGAATATCCCCTGATTCATTGACCTATATTTGTAGCGCTAATAATTTATTCAATGGTAAAGGGTTATGCACGCTATCAGCCGAAGGCGATTTAATAACCATGACCCATTATCCTCCGTTTTATCCTGCGTTAATAGCGTTTGGTCAATTTATGGGGTTGGATGCTTTAACTTTTTGCAAAGCTTTAAATATCATTATTTTCGGATTAAACATTATATTATTCGGACTGATACTTTATAAATCAACTGAAGGCAACGTTTGGGCATCATTTTTGGGTTCGCTTTTCCTCATAGTCTCGTACGATATAGTTAGAATTCATCTTTGTGCAATGACCGATCCAATATTTATATTCTTTGCCCTCAGCGGTTTTTATACATTAACTCTTTATATTGATTATGAGTCTAATTCTTATTTGATCATCTCATCTTTATTAATATCGTGTGCATTGCTCGCAAGGTATGTGGGGCTCTCTTTAATAATAACGGCAATCGTAGCAATAGCAATTTTGACCAAGAAGAATCTAAAAGATAAAATTTATGATTGCCTAATATTTGTTATTATAAGCGCAACACCATTATCTCTATGGTTAATAAGAAATATCTATTTGACCGGTAATCCTTTCAATCGGTCTTTTGGGTATCGTGATATTTCAATAAGCAGTATTCCACACGCTTTAAATAATATATTAGCCAATATTACTTCATTAACATTATTAATTCATTTATCATTTATGTTGACATTAATATTATTAAGTATATTCATTTATTTATTGTTAACCAAATATGACAAACTTAACGAAAAAAGTTTTTATAAATTTAGAACAATGCCAATTGTAATGATTTTGTTTACTTTAATTTATTTATTATTTGTAATATTTTCTCTATTCTTTTTTGACAGCGCTATCTATATAGGATATCGAATACTTTCACCTATTATCATATCGACAATTTTCTTAACAATATATTGTTTAAGTAAATGCGTAGACAACAAGAAGCTCATAGCGATTTGTAGTATTTTAATATTAGTGCAAATATTTAGATTTGATGTAAATAGAATTTATGGAAGAGAATTAGTATTTTCGGGATCTCAGTGGAAAAAATCCGATATTATTAATAAAGTTAAGATGTTGCCTGAGCACATCTTGATATATTCCAATGGATATGATGCGATATATTTTTTGACTGGAAAAATAGCATTCAGTACCCCTGAAGAATTGATTGATGATAAAAACGAAATTAATGTAAATAAAGATTCGCAACTTGAGTCAATTGCAAATCAATTTGATAGCAAAGGAGCTATTCTTGTTTGGTTTAATAACATTGATTGGAGGGGTTATCTAGTATCTAAAGATGACCTAATAAGCAAATTAAATTTGGTGAAGCTCTATCAAGGAGGAGATGGTGCAATATATACGACCAAAAATTATTTAAATGAATTTAATGGTAAATCCAAATAATTAATTGAGGGTTTAATCCTTCCTGACACCTTCTTTGAAACTCATCTCACGATTCCGTAAATGACATCGTCCTTCAAGCCTTAGCGGATACTCTAAATCAGTGATCCTAATGCATGGTGATCAACACCATGAAAGGTTTTTATGCGGCTCATAACGTCACTCCATGGGCTCGTCTTATCAGTCGCCCGAGTAACGGACCAGCCAAGCCAGGGTAACCAGCAGCCAGCTTATTTCGTTGGCGAACTCGCTCATGGCCGCCCCTTTGCGGTTCCGATCCCAGCCGGCCTCGGCGATGGCAAAGCCTAAGAGAGCCAGCCGGATAAGGATGGAAAAATTGCTGGCGAGCAAGGCCGGGCCAGCCAAGCCCTGGCCGCCCTCCTGTAAGATAGTGTAGGCTAAGGTGATTTGGGGTATGCCGATAAATATAATCCCGGAGTAACCGTGTACTATAGGGTCGCTAAGGCCGCGGCCCCGGCGGCGCCCCCAGAGGACGGTGGCAATGAGACCGGCCCCCACAATAAGGGCGGTGAGGGTATCGGCAGCTCCCCAAATGTCCGTGCCCTTTATCAACAGTATGGCCAGGTCCGAGGCGATGATCACCGTCCAAAGGGCATAACAGGTGACGGCCTGGAGGGTCACCCGGCTGGGGCGGCTGACGTGGGCCCGGATGGTCAAGGCCAGGTTGATCAGCAGGAATGCCAGCCAGCTGGCGAGCCAGAAGCTGGGAATGCCCTGGGAGGTTTTGAGCAGGCGCAGGAATTCACTGCCACCGAAAACCAGGGCCAGGCCGATTTGGGCAAGGAACAAGATATCGGCGGTTGCTTTTTTGCTTATGAACATCGGGGTTTTTCCGGTTTGGGTTCTTTCCCTGTAAAAGTGATCCTGATTTGGGTCCGGGCACTAGGGACCGCACAGAGGCGGGCGGGGACGCCCGCCCTACCGGCGCGGAGCCGCGGAGATGCTTTTAGATTTGTGCTTCGCTGCACAATCTTATATACTTTTTTGTGGCATAAACCAATTTTGTGGAAAAGGCGGAATCTGCGAGTGGCAGATTTGCAGGTAGAATCACTCACCGATCTTGCTCCGGCGCGGCGGCAAGCCATCCTGTTCCGCTCCCAGGTGGATGTGAGCGCGGTGCTGGAAGTCGTATCGCCTATTCTCGCGGCCTTGCGCAAAAACGGCGACGCCGAATCCTTGCGGCAGCACGGGCAGTTTAAGGCCGGCATCTCTTCCGCTGACTTAGAGGCCACGCCTAAGGAAATCGAAGCCGCGTATCGGAGCCTGGATCCTAAAGTCCTGACGGCGCTCAAGACCGCGGCCGCCAATATTGAAAAATTTCATCAGGCCCAGAAAGAACGGGAGATGTGGGCCCTGGAGGTCAAGCCCGGCATCCTGGCAGGAAGGCTGACCCGGCCTCTGGCCCGGGTGGGCTGTTATATCCCCGGAGGCCTGGCCTCGTACCCATCGAGTGCCTTGATGAACATTATTCCCGCTAAAGTGGCAGGCGTGGCCGAAATCGTGGCCGCCACCCCGCCCGGCCCGGAGATGGCGGTGAACCCCGCCACCCTGGTGGCCGCGCACCTGGCGGGGGCAAGCCGCCTCTTTAAGATCGGCGGCCCCTGGGCCATCGGCTCTTTGGCTTACGGGACTGAACTGGTTCCCCGGGTGGACAAGATCGTGGGACCGGGTAATAAGTACGTCACCGCGGCCAAGCTCTTGGTCTTCGGACAGGTGGACATCGATTCCCCCGCTGGCCCCAGCGAAGCCCTGATTCTGGCGGATGAAACCGCTGAGGCGCGGTTTGTGGCGCTGGATTTCCTCTCCCAGGTGGAGCACGACCCTGAGGCCGCAGCGGTGTTGGTGACGACCTCTGAACGTCTCGCCAGTCAAGTTGTGGAGATCATTACGCAGGAATTGCCCCACCTGCCCCGTCGGGAGATCATCGAGGCTGCCCTGTCCAAGTACTCCGCGGTGCTGGTGGCTCCCTCCCTGGAGGCGGCGTTGGAGTTTGCCAACCTCTATGCCCCGGAACATCTTCAGGTCGTCACCCGGGACCCCTTTGTCCTGTTGCCCCGCATTCAACACGCCGGCTCTATCTTCCTGGGGCCGTATGCCCCGGTGCCGGTGGGCGACTACGCCTCTGGGACGAATCACGTGCTGCCCACGGGGGGTTGCGCCCGGATGTTCTCCGGTTTGAGTGTGGACGACTTTATCAAGAAACCCACCTTTCAGCACTTCACCCGGGAGGCGCTGGAGGGACTCAAAGATACGGTCATTACTTTAGCCGAGCACGAGGGGCTTTTTCTGCACGCCCGGGCCGTAGCCGAAAGGTTTCGTAATGCGTAGCCGTTCAATAAAGGTGCTGGAAAACGCCTTGCTGATCCCGATGCCACCCGCTTCGGAATGCGGGGAGAAGTGATCCCCTGAAATTATGCCCAGATCAGGACCATAAGCCATGCCGACGCCTAAAGTCCCCACAGTCATCCTGCCCTTAGCCGAAATCGCCGACGTCCAGAATCATGTCAGCCCCCACACCATCGACATCGACAAGGTGGGGGTCAAGAACATCTCATACCCCATCATGGTGCTGGACAAGTTCAACGGCACCCAGAACACGGTGGCCCGCATCAACATGTACGTCAACCTGCCCCACCGGCACAAGGGCACCCACATGAGCCGGTTCATCGAGATCTTGAGCGAACACCGCCGGGACGTCAGCCTCAAGAAGATCGGCCCCATCCTGGAGGAGACCCGGCGGCGCCTCCACGCCCAATCGGCCCACATCGAGATGAGTTTTCCCTATTTCATCGACAAGGAGGCGCCGGTCACCAAGGCCAGGGGGTTGATGGAATATATCTGCAACTTCAAGGGTTCTTTGGATGAGGACGGCGTCCTGGACCTGGTGGTGGGCATCACCGTGCCCATTACTACGCTTTGTCCCTGCTCCAAGGAGATCAGCCAGGCGGGGGCGCATAATCAGCGGGGCGAGGTGCGGGTCCAGGTGCGCTATAAGAAGTTCTTCTGGATTGAAGACCTGATTCGACTGGTGGAGGAATCGGCCTCCTGCGAGGTCTATGCGCTGTTGAAACGCCAGGACGAGAAATTTGTCACCGAAAAAGCCTACAGCAATCCCATGTTTGTCGAGGATGTGGTCCGGGAGATCGCGCATCACCTGAGCCATGATGACAACTTCTCCTGGTACGCGGTGGAGTCGGAAAACTTTGAATCCATCCACAACCATTCCGCCTACGCCTACATCGAGTCCCAACCACCTGAGGCTTGATCCGGCCCCAGCTGCTTCTAGCGAATTCTGGAGATGCTCTAAAACCAAAATCCCCCCTAACCCCCCTTTGGCAAAGGGGGGAACTATAAGGAAAATTTCTGGCCCCGGAGGTAGTCAGTTATGGGACAAGATAGACCTGATCTGGTCTCGGTCTATAGAGAGATCGACCAAGCCGGCCTATCTTTACAAAGCCGGTTCACCTTCCACTGCCATGACGGACTGGCCTGCTTCAACCGGTGTTGCCGCACCCCCACCATTATCCTGAGTCCTTATGATATCTTACGCCTAAGGGAGTTTCTGGGTATCACTTCCGGCGAATTTCTTGAGCGTTTTACCCGGCGGGAAACCGAGGATATGTCGAACCTGCCCCTGGTCTTTCTGGACCCGTTCAGGCCGGCCGGCGAGGGTTGTCCTTTCCTGGAGGACACGGGTTGCCGGGTTTATAGCCATCGCCCGACGGCCTGCCGCCTCTTTCCCATCACCATGGGCAGCCAGATCACGGAACAGGGCGTGGTGGACTATTATTTTTGCCGGAAGCTGGATTATTGTCAGGGGTTCGATACGGACGTCGAATGGACGGTGGAAGCATGGCAGGCCAACCAGGGATTTAAAGAGTATGATCAGGGCCGCCGCATTTGGCTTGAACTCATGCTGAAACAAGGCCTGCGGGGACCGGTGGACGCCCGGGTGCAGGAGCTTTTTGCCACCATGGCCTATGACCTCGACAAAGTTCGCCAATTGCTTAGTGAGCCGGCTTTTCGTCAAGCAAGCGATGTGGATGCAACGGTATGGGAATCTCTTAATACAGGTGCGAGCGATACGGCCTTGCTCGATTTCAGTTACCGTTATCTTCAGTCAGTCCTGTTCAGGGATATTAAGCGCGGCTAAATCCTCCTCTGTCCCCTTGAGAAGAAAATGGCTAGGCGCAATATAGACGCGGTCTAGCCGGTCCCGCCCTCAGACGGATATCAGTCCCAAGTCCTGAGCCATTACCTCTCCCTAAATTCCGGCATTTTCCAATAAATCTATATAGTTTTAAATAAATCATAAATTATGTGATAATTAATTATATTCAACTCATTGATTTTAGAGGAGCAATGCTTATTTAAAAACTTACATAATTCATCGAGTCTTAAATGCTCACGCGATAGAGGAGGTCGTATCATGGCAGGTTTGATTGAGAAAGTGAAAGGTGGCTATAAAGTGGACGGCATGGATTTGCTCGCGGCCAACTGCGGCTGCGGCGGGCTCAGCGGTCCTGGCGGATCGGGAATAGGCGATTGTTGCATGACCTACTCCCGGGTCAAACACGATGGCAATACCGTCATGTATGTCGGTAAGAAGACCACCCCCAACACGAGCAACAATTTTGAGTGGGGCTATAAAGTCAAGAAGGACGTCACCCAGGTGGAGGTGAAGATGTTGGACACCCGGGGCGCCACATTTAAATTCGGGGGTATTGAGCCACCGCCCCTGTCGGCCTGGCAGAAAAAGGGCTGGACGGTGGTGGACCAGTTCGAACGGCCGGTTTCCGGCACCGGCGAGCCCCTGCCGGCCTGGTGTGACAGCGCCGAATCGGCCTGCGAGCGGCCGGAGGTTGAACTGGAATCGCCCAAAGGGGATATCAAGAAGTAGAGAGCTCTTGTGGGGGGCAGGCCTCTGCTTGCCCAGATTCTCTCCTAATAAAAGGTGGCGGGCACAGAGGCCTGCCCCACTGGCTCATCGGCCACCACAAAGACAACGGGCGGGACCGGAGAGATTTTCTCCGGATTTCCCGCCCGTTGTCTGAGGGGGCCTGGCGATCAGGCCTTATTCTTCGGATCTTTTGGCTTTTTTCCCTTTTCTGCCGGTCTTGCCGGCTGCGCCCTTTTTGGCCCCTAGCAGTTTATCCTGTTCCGGATGCGGCCCCAGCCACAGGACCTGGCCGGAGTCGATCTCGTAGATGGCCCCCACCACCCTGACCTGGCCGCCCTTGACCTTGTCCCGGATAATGGGACTGGCCCCCAACATATCGGTGATGGCCTGCCAGACATTGTCTTTGATGGCGGCGTTGAGGAGCACGTCCTTGGCGGCCTCGGGGTGGTCCTCCCGGGCTTTGGCCACCGCGGGTCGAATGGGCTCTACCAGGGCTGCGATATTGGGGGGCAGTTTGTCATCATCTACTACCGCAGTGACCGCACCGCACTGGGTATGCCCCAGCACCATTACCAAGGGTGTGGCCAGATGGTCCACGGCGTATTCGATGGAGCCGATCTCATCGGTGGCCGCGACATTGCCCGCCACCCGGACCACGAAGATATCGCCGATGCCCTGATCGAAGATGATTTCCGGCGGGACCCGGGAATCGGAGCAGGTAAGGACCGTGGCCAGCGGATGCTGCCCCTGGCCGGCAGTCAAGGCGCGGCGCTCCCGGTCCTGGTGGGGGTGCCGGGGTTTGCCGTCAACGTAACGCCCATTGCCTTCTTTGAGAATCCTGGCGGCCTCATCCGTTGAAATCCCCGGGCCGGCGCTGGATGCCGCGACGGGACCTGCCAGAACTGCCAGGGAGAGCACAAGACATAAAAGCAGAGCAGTTTTCTTCATAACGCCTCACTTGCCGCAGGACGGAGCCGGGGCCGCGGGCGAGGCGCCCTTGGCTGGGCCTTCCTCCCCCCTCATCAACTCCTTGGCTAGTTCCATCATTTCTTTGAGCTTTTGATCCACTTTGCCATTCACCGTATCGGGCTCGAAGGTGCCGTCGGGTTGGCGCGTTCCCGCGGGCAGGCCGGTGAGAAGTTCCAGGGCCTCATCCGCCGAGCCCACGGCCCAGACGTGAAACTTGCCTTCCTTAACCGCGTCCACCACTTCTTTTTTTAGCATCAGATCCTGGACATTGGATTTGGGGATAATCACCCCCTGGCTGCCGTCCAGGCCCCGGGCTTTGCAGACCTTATAAAACCCTTCGACTTTCCAGTTGACCCCGCCGATGGGCTGGGCCTCGCCGCGCTGGCTCATGGAACCGGTCATGGCGATGTTTTGGGCCAGAGGAATTTCGGCCAGGGCGGACATCAGGGTGCAGAGTTCCGCCAGGGAGGCGCTGTCGCCTTCCACCATGCCGTAGCTCTGTTCGAAGCAGAGGCTGGCCGACAGGGTCAGGGGCTTGTTCTGGGCAAAACGGCTCTTCAGAAAGCCTGCCAGAATGAGGACGCCTTTGTTGTGGATATTGCCGGAGAGTTGGGATTCCCGGTCGATGGTCAGCACCCCTTCTTTGCCCAGGCTGGTGGTGGCGGTGATGCGGGACGGCCGCCCGAAGCCGTGGTCGCCCGTCATATATACGGACAGGCCGTTCATCTGGCCCACCACCTGACCCCCGGTCTCGATGAAGAGCATCCCCTCATCGATGAATTCCTGCAATTTTTCTTCCGGCAGGTCGGCCCGATAAATCTGCTCGGCGATGGCCTTGTCAACATCGGAGCCGAAGACCACGTCGTGGGTGTTGGTCCGGGCCCAATAGTTGGCCTCCTTTAGGACATCCTGGACCTCTTTGAGCTGCAGGGTGAGCTTCTGCTGATGCCCGGCCAGCTCCTGGGCATGTTCAACCAACCGGGCCATGCCGGTCTTATGAAGCGGCATGAGTTTCTGGTCTTTACAAAAGGCGGCCAGCATCCCGCAGAATTTCAGGATGTGGTCGTCGGTCTTCTTCATGCGCGAATCGAAGTGCGCCTTGATTTTGAAGAACTTGTGAAAATCCTCGTCGTAGATATAGAGGATCTGGTAGACATACGGGTCGCCCACCAGGATGATCTTGATGTTTAAAGAGATGGGCTGGGGCTGGAGGCTGCGGGTGGTGATCAGCCCGTACATCTCCATGGGGTCCTCGATCTTGACTTCACCGTTTTTCAGGCAGCGCTTCAAGGCTTCATAGGAAAAGAACCAACGCAGCAGGTCCATGGCCTCCAGGACAAGATAACCACCGTTGGCTTTCTGCAAGGCTCCGGCCCGGATCAGGCTGAAATCCGTCACCAGGGCGCCGAATTGGGCCCGGCGCTCCACCGCCCCGAAAAGGTTGGGATAGGTGGGATTGTTCTCCATGAGTACCGGTGCGCCCTTGGTCTCGGAGTGATCAACGAAGACATTTATCTGATATTGCACGAAAGAGGGCTCCGGAGTCGGGAAGGGAAAGGGTCCCTGGGCGCCGGGCCTGCGCTTCAAGTCTTCGATATTTTTCAGGATATCTTCCTGCACATCCTTGAGGTAATCGGCTACCTGGGGCAGGTCCTGGTATTTCTCCCGCAACTCTTCGATGTGATGGCCCACCACATAGAGGGCCACATCCTGGTCCAGCTTCTTCTCCTTTTCCTGGAACTCCTTTTCCATCTTCCGGATCTTGCGGATGGCCTCGTTCATTTCGATGTGAAGCTGGGTGGACTTCTGGCGCAACGCCTCACGCTCTTCGTCACTCAAGGCCTTGAGTTCTTCCTCACTCAAGGGCTTGCCCTCTTTACCGGGGAAGATCATCAGGCCTGTGGGGGAGATGTTAAGAATAAAGCCCTGTTCCCCCGCTTTGGCGTCCAACTCCTGGAGGATCTTGTTGCGTTCCTGGGTAAAGCTGGCCATGAGGGCTTCCCGCCGGCTGGAGTAGTCTTCGCTCTCGAACACCTCAGGGACTTGGACCCGCAGATTGGAAATAAGCTCTTCCATGTCCGCCTTCAGGAGCCGCCCTTTGCCGTTAGGCAGGCTCAAGCTCTGGGGCTGCTCCGGGTCTTTGAAGTTGTGGACATAGATATAATCCGGTGGGGTGGGTTCTTTGGCGGCCAGTTCCTGGACATAGGCCATGATGGCTTCGGTCTTGCCGGCGCGCGGCGGCCCGGCCACGAAAATATTGTATTCCAGGTCCTTAACCCCCAGGCCGAATTCCAGGGCATGAACGGCCCGGTCCTGGGCCACAACCTTTTCCTTCGGGGCAGGGACGTCCAGGGTGGTTTCGAACCCCAAAGAATCCGGGTCACAAACAGCGCGCAAGCTCTCGGGCTTCAGTTCCCAGCGGTTAGGCGACATGGCTCCTCCTCAAGAGAGTTCATTTGGGCAGTTGGACCGAGCAAGGTATGAATCGATCGCATTATTTTGTGCCCCCTTCCAGGCGATGTAAAGGACAGACTTGGGGGTTATGGAAATCGGGGCCTTCAATCTGAATGGTGTTATGGTCCAGGCCGAAGCGGTCCCGCAGCAGGTCTTCCAGTTCCCCGGTGAGGCAATCCCGGTTCAGATGGTTGTCTATGGTCACGTGGACGCTCAAGGCATAGATCCCTGAAGCGATGGTCCAGATGTGGAGGTCGTGCACCTGCAGCACCTGGGGGTGAGTCTCCAGGGACTGCTGCACCTCGTCTAGAGGAATATGCCGGGGGGTGGCCTCCATGAGAATTTCCGCCGCCTCCCAGACGAGCTGCCAACTGCTGATAATGATCAGAACCCCCACGATGGCTCCGGCCAAAGGGTCGAGCCAATACCAGCCCCGCCACCAGATGGCCACCCCCGCGGCAATGGCGGCCACCGACCCCAGGGAGTCGCCTAGCAGGTGCAGGAAGGCCGAGCGCAGGTTCAGGTTGTGTCCCCGGGAGGGCATGAGCACATACATGCCCAGGAGGTTCACCAGCAGGCCGAGGGTGGCGATGATGATCAGGGGCCGGCTGCTCACTGTCGGTGGCTGGAAAATCCGCCACGCGGCCTCGTAAAAAATGAAGGCGGCTATGGCCCAGAGCACCAGGCCGTTGACCAGGGCCACCAGGATTTCCAGGCGGTGATAGCCGTAGGTCTTCCGGTCCGTGGGAGGCCGGGCGGTCCAGGCCAGGGCTATGAGGCTCAACCCCAGGGCGCCCACGTCGCTCAACATGTGCCCGGCGTCGGCCAGCAAGGCCAAACTGTTGGCGACGATGCCACCCACCACCTCCACCACCAAAAAGGCCAGTTGGGTCCAGAAGGCCAGCCAGAGGCGGCGGCGGCTGCTGGCAAAGTGGTTATGGTGGTTGTGGGCGCAGGAGTCGTTCATACTTTTTCCATGTGGATTTCCAGGATCTTAAATGACCGGACGCCCCGAGGAGTCTGGACTTGCAACCGGTCACCCACGGCCCGGCCCATGAGGGCCTTGCCCAAAGGCGAGGCCAGGGAAAGGTAGCCTGCGGCGGCATCGGCTTCCAGCGGGCCCACGATCTTGAACTCCCGCTCCTGCCCGGTGGTCAGGTTGACAATCTTGACCCGGGCGTTGAATCTGACCTTATGAGGCGACAGATTGCTCCCCACCAGCACCTCGGCGTGGGCCATGGTCTGCTGCAACTGCTTGATACGGCGTTCCACCCGGTGGCGATGGGCCAGGGCGGACTTAAAGTCGGGGTTTTTCTCGATCCCGCCTTCCTGGGCGGCCTCCAGGATCTCCTGGACCACCTGGGGGCGCTCCACCCGGCTCAAGAATTCCAGCTCCCGCATGATCTTCTCATACCCGGCCCGGGTCAAGAGCATTTTTTCCATAATATATAGCGCTTGCCAAAAGTTTTTTCCTCTAATTCTCCTCTCCCCTTGTGGGAGAGGGTAACTTTTGGCGATTAGTATAAGTAAGCAGCCATACAGGGCTTGCAACCATGTACTGGCGATCGGTTCATTAACTGCCCCCTATTCTTATCTAAAAAGATAGGAAGGGTCAACACTTGTGGCAATGGTTGCTTAAGCGAATTTTCCTTTTAAACCGCGCCTTGACAGCGATGGCCGGAACCGTCTATGATCCTCGTTAAGGGGGCGCCACTCCTGGCCGCGATTGATCGGGGGATGGTGGGCAATGGCTACCCTACGTTTTTTGGTCTGATGGCATCGGCTTTCAGCTCAGGGCAACACATCCTAGGCGCCATGAGGCCGAGCACAGGCTGGAAAGCCTGTGCTACCAAGGATGGCAGGCACGGAGGCCTGCCCCGCTAGACCTTTTGTTTTTACAGATAAGCCGGAGGTTCATGTTTAACTACTCACTGCATATTGCTGCCTTACCATGTTCTACCGGCTAGTGCCTAACCTGGTAGTGCGATCCCGCTGGCGGCTGCACCGGCCCCGAGCCGGGGAGCGGGTGTTGATCCTGAAGGCGGGCTCAGTCTTTCCCCCGAGCCATCCCACCACGCGCCTGTGCCTGGAACTCCTCACGGAAACTCTGGCCGCGGCCCCAAGTCCCCGGTTCCTGGACGTGGGCTGCGGCTCCGGGGTGCTGCTCCTGGCCGGAGTCGCCGCAGGTGCCGGGCTCGGGGTGGGCGTCGATCTCTCCGGGACCGCGGCGGCCACCACCCGGGACAACGCCCGGGCCAATAATCTAGCGGCCCGCGTCAGGGTAGTCCGGGGCTCCACGGAAGCTCTCCGAGGCCCTTTTGATCTGCTGGTGGGGAACCTGCGCTGGGCGGTGCAGATGGACAAAGTGGCAGAATTCACGCGCCTGGCAGCAATCAACGCCCACCTGATCCTGTCGGGGTTCAAGGACACCCAGGAAGACGACCTCTTGGCCGGTTATCAACGGCGGGGTTGGGTTTTGGAACAGCGCCGCGTCCGGGATGAATGGGTCATCGAACTGCCGCCGGAAAAGAGCTACACTTGGGTGGCCTGGCGCCTGAGGCGTCCCCGCCCGCCACTCAACCTTGAACTTTAAACCTTGAACTCTGAACTTTTCAAGACAGGAATAGGAGCAAGATCATGACCCCCGAAGCAGCTTACCAGTGGCTGGTGCAGCACAGCCTGGAGACCGCTTACTACATATCCATGGGCCAGGTGTTGGGCTGGGACCAGCGCACCTATATCCCGCCCAACGGTCATGCCCACCGCCATAATCAGTTTGCCATGCTGGCCAAGTGGATTCATGCCCGGGCCACGGACCCCCAGGTGGGCGAAAAACTTGTGAGGGTGGAGGGCACCGAATTAGTACGGGACCCGAATTCGGTGGCCGCGGTCAATGTCCGGGAATGGCGGCGGGATTATGACCGGGCCACCAAAATCCCCCAGGAGCTGGCTGTGGCCCTGGCCAAGGCTAGTGCGGAAGGGGAAACAGCCTGGGAGCAGACTAAACCCGGCAACGATTGGGGGACCTTCAAGCCGTTTTTGGCCAGAATTGTCGATTTGAAGCGCCAGGAGGCCCAGGCCCTGGGCTATGCCACCGAACCCTATGACGCTCATCTGGATAGTTTTGAGCCGGGCGAGACCGCAACGGCAATTGCCCCGGTGTTGGCGCAGCTCCGGGAGGACCTCATCGGCATCCTTGCAGCCATCCAGGGGAGTAGCCGGCGGCCCCAGGGCGAGGTGGTGCGCCGGCATTTTCCGGTAGAGGCCCAGGAACGCCTGGCCCGGCTGGCGGCCCAAGCCATCGGGTACGATTTTGCCGGTGGCCGCCTGGACCCCACCGCCCACCCTTTTTCCACGGACATCGGCCCCGGCGATGTTCGCATTACCACCCGCTATGATGAGCGCGCTTTCAGCCAGGCCTTTTTCGGCACCCTGCACGAAACCGGTCATGCCCTCTACGACCAGGGGTTGCCGGTTTCGCACTGGGGCACTCCCCGAGGAGACACCGTTTCTTTAGGCATCCACGAATCCCAATCCCGGATGTGGGAAAACCTGGTGGGACGCTCCCTGGGGTTCTGGCGCCATTTCTATCCCCGGGCTCAGGCAGCCTTTCCCGTCCTTAAGGGAGTAGACCTGGAGGTCTTCCATTTTGCCATCAATGAAGTCAAGCCGTCTCTGATCCGCACCGAGGCGGACGAAGTGACTTACAATCTGCATATTCTCGTGCGCTTCGAACTGGAGCGGGCCTTGATGAATGGTGACCTTGAAGTGGATGATCTGCCCGGAGCCTTCAGTGACAAGATGCAGGCCTTCCTGGGGCTGACCCCGCCCGATTTCAGTCAGGGGGTCATGCAGGATATCCACTGGTCCGCCGGGCTCTTTGGGTATTTCCCCACCTACACTCTGGGGAACCTCTATGCCGCCCAGTTCTTTGCCAAAGCAGAGGCCGACCTGGGACCCCTGGAGGACAAATTCGCCGGGGGCGATTTTATCCCGTTGCTCTCCTGGTTAAGGGACCGGATTCATTCCCAGGGCCACCGCTTATGGGCGCGGCCGCTGGTGCGGGAGGTGACCGGCGTTGACCTGCAGCCCCGCTACCTGGTGCGCTACCTGCAACGGAAATTCGGGGCCCTCTATGGTTTCTCCTGAGAGGCAGCCGGAAGACTCACAGGATGCCCGGAAGAAATTTGATATTTAAGGTTAAACAATAAGATGCCGAAAAGGTTTATGAAGACCTATCTCATCCGGAGGTTCTTAGACCTAAGAGGAATAAGGTAACCGGTCAAAGCCGTCAGCTGCGCCGAGACCCGGCAAGATCGTTGGTTAAAAATATCTTAATAATAATTTGGGCAAAGGTCCGGTCAGGATGATCGGATTCCGCATTTTTTCTCAGGGATGAGGTGTAAAGGTGGACAGAGAGCGTTGGGGCCGGAAAATCTCGCACTATAAGCGCTTGAATGGTGGAGAAGGTCAGGAGCCGCCGCTTACGGCGGTAAGCCCGGTTCACAGCCTCCCTAAGTCCGATGGAGATGGGCTCTTAGGACAGAGCTGCAAGCTTTCCCCCGATAAACCTCTCATCGACCCCCAAGACGATCAACTGGGTTATGCTCCCTTTGCCAGACATCTGGCCTTATCCTTGATCAAGATGGTGCCGATCGATGGATTTGTCGTAGCCATCTATGGGCCCTGGGGCTCGGGCAAGACCACCCTGTTGAATTTTCTCTTTCATTATTTTCAACAAGCCACGCCGGATGAACAACCCATAATCGTGCCTTTCAATCCCTGGTGGTTTTCCGGGCATGAAAAGCTGGGCAAACATTTCTTTGACCAATTCCAGGCTTCCCTGGCCGCCAGCGATGTCGTTACGGACAGTCTGGCGGAAAAAATCGCCGAGTTTGCCGGCATGGTGTCGGAGTTGCCCTCGACCATCCATATTCCTTATATTTCCATCGGCGACATTGCGGTGGAATTTACCCCCATGAAGCCGACAATAAAAAATGTCGTCAAACTGAAAATGGAGATCGCCGAGGAACTCCGGAGGCAACCCAAACGAATCTTCGTAACCGTGGATGACATCGACCGCCTGAACCCGGAGGAAATTCGCCAGCTCTTCGGGTTAATCAAATCCATTGCCGATTTCCCCAACATCGTTTATCTCCTTACCTTCGACAAGCGGGTGGTGATTGAAGCCTTAAGAGAGTCTCAGGGGATTTCGGGAGAGAATTATCTGGAGAAAATTGTCCAGTCTCCCTTTGAGCTGCCCTTGCCCGACCAAGCCTCATTGTACCGGCTCCTCTTGGATAAACTTGAGCTCATCATGGCGGGGACGCCGGAAGAACTTTTTGATCAAAGCTATTGGGGCAGTGTCTTTATGAATGGTGTTGAGCATTTTATCCGCACTCCCCGTAAGATCAATTTGCTGACTAATACCTTGAGCGTCACGTATGCGGCTGTCCGGGGAGAAGTTAACCCTGTGGATTTTATTGGCGTCGAAACCCTCCGGATCTTTGCTCCCGAAGCCTATCATATGATCCGCACGTATCCGGAAAAATTTACCGGACGGGATTTGATGAGCAGTAAGATCGAACAATTACGTGCGTTTCACGAAGCCTGGATCGTCCAGATAGCGGAGGCAGATCGGGAAGCGGTCAAGGGACTGCTGTCCCGGCTCTTCCCCAAATTAGAAAATGTCTGGGAGAATCTGGGATTTGATCGCCCTCTGGAGGCCGCCTGGCGCAAGCAACTGCGTATCTGCAGCCCGGATATCTTCCCCATTTATTTCCATCTGGCCCTGCCTCTGGGGACCATTTCTCACGGGGAGATCATGGGGATTTTATCCATAGTGGACAACCCTGAGGCCTTCTCCGCCCGATTGCTGGAATTGGCGACCCAGGTGCGCCCCGATGGTTTTACCCGGCTCCAAGTATTTCTCGACCGGGTGCTGGATTATGCCGATAAAGAGATTGCTGTCGAGTCTATTCCCTCGATTTTCCTCAGCCTGTTTGACGTGGGCGATCAGTTTATCCGGTTCGGAGACGAAAGCTCCGGTAAACTGCCCATCGGCAACGAGCAGCGTCTCACCCAGATAATCTTACAGCTGCTGCGGCGTCTGCCGTGGGAAAATCGCTTCGACATATTGCGGGAAGCTATTGCCCAGGGCCGGGCCGTGTTTACCAGCGTCAGGAACGTCATGGTATTGGGGAAACTCGGCGATAAGTATGCCAACGATGAGCATTCGAAAGTGATCCCTCTGATCCGTCACACCGATCAAACCGGTCTGGAAGAATTGGCGCTTTCAAAGGTGCGGGACGCAGCCAAAGAAGAGTCTTTGCTGACCTGCCCCAAGCTGCCGGAACTCTTATCTCTGTGGAAAGAGTTGGCCGGGGATGCCGAACCCAAAAACTGGCTGAATAAAATAGTGGACGATGACCACAACCTGGCAAATCTCCTGGAAAAATTTCTTGAAAAGGACTTTAGCCACACGATGCTTAAGATTGAAGGCGGCTCCCGCTACCGCCTGAATCATCGGACCTTGGAGGTCTATCTGGAGCCCGCCAGCCTCCTGGACCGGGTCCGCACCTTGGCGAAAAGCACCTGGCTGAGTGAACTGCAGAAGGTCGCTCTCCGGCAATTCTTGAAAATCTACAAGCCTAAAGGCCGTTAGCTTTCTCGGCGGTCGGGGTTGGCGCTGAACCAGGTAATGGAGTTCTACCGCAACCTCTCAGAATCTCGATACTTTTTCTGCGATGTTTGATGTCCTCAACCAACCGTAGCCGCTGACCCTTCCCCGCCTCACTCATCCCGAGTCGAGATAATCTGCTTGACTGAACGTGGCAGAGTAGATAGCCTGAACCCATGCACGGTTTCTGGGTGGCAATTCCTACATATTGGACCCATCCCGGGGGGAAAGGGCCGGAAGATCTGGTCTTTGATCATCCCACCTCTCTGGATACGCCCGGGACGCTCAGGCGAACCCTGGAAAGCCTCATCCCTCTGGTTAAAGATGGGGTTGAGGTCGGCGTAGTGGCCGCGGCCACGGCCCCCGCCCTGGACGCGGCGGTGGAGCGCCGGGTCCGGGAGGTGATCGAGTCCCCGCCGCTGCCTTACCCGGTGCGATTGTTTGCGGCCTCCCATCTTCAGATCCTCCAGAACTTTTGCCGGGTCCAGGGGCGCGTGGAGTGGCTGCCGCTGCTGTCTCTGGGCGGATATTCCCAGATTCGCAATCTGACCCTGATTCTCGCTACGGTTTGCAATGCTGGCGCCATGCTCAGCCTGGACGACGATGAAGTGATCGCCGACCCGAATTTCTTGGCAAAAATACAGGAAGACCTGGAACTTTTAGGGAGGGAGCATGCCGTCTTCGGGTTGGCCGGGGTTTACCAAAACGCCGATGGCGGTGTTCTGCTCCCCGAGCCCACCGATGCCTGGGCCGAAGCCTGGCCCAAGATGCGGTGGCTGAACGCCGCCCTGAATGAGTTGGTGCTTGCAGGCCCCCGCTTGAAACCCACGGCTCTGGGATTTGGAGGCAACTTGGTGGTGCCCGCCGCCCTTGGACGCCGCGTCCCCTTCGACCCCGCCATCACCCGGGGGGAAGACACGGATTACCTTTTGAATGCCCGCCTGTTGCAGATTCCTTTTTTTCTGGACAACACCTTGAACATCATCCATCTGCCGCCGGAAAAACCGCACCCTACCTGGCTCCGGCTGCGGCAGGACCTGCTGCGTTTTTGCTACACCCGGTTGAAATTGAACCAGCAGGAACCGGGAGCGGGGCGGACTATGGTGACGGCCGAGGAGCTCAAGCCCTATCCCGGGAACTTTCTGGAAGAAGACCTGGCGTTGCGAGCCTTTCTGAGCCACAATCTCCTGGCCCGGGACTACCTGGCCCAGGGAGATTGTGTGGCTGCCCGTCAGGCGTTGAAAAATCTGGCCCTGATGGACTCCCTGGTGAAGGAGGGCGCCCGGGTTTACCAGACTTATCTTGCGACCGTCAACCACTGGCAGGCGCTCCAGGATTGGCTGGCTCAACCTGCGGTTGCGGCTCAGGTGCGCCAGGCCTTGTGGGGTACGGCGTGAGTGGCCCGCCGCAGGTAATCGTTCCCCAAAACTGGGAGCGCGCTGCCCGCCTGCCCGCCTTGGGCTTGATCCCCCCCGGCAGCTTCGATTTAGAGACGGTGGCGCGCTTGAAACGGGAGGGGGGAGCGCCGGTGCATCTGGTCTTTCCTCTGGGCAGCGCCCGGGAAGCCGGCAACCTGCGGGATCTTCTGAGGCTGTTACAGCCGCTTTTTTCGAACCTGATCGATCAGGTTTGGATC
Source organism: Desulfobaccales bacterium (assembly GCA_041648175.1). Taxonomy (NCBI): domain Bacteria; kingdom Pseudomonadati; phylum Thermodesulfobacteriota; class Desulfobaccia; order Desulfobaccales; species Desulfobaccales bacterium. The sequence goes on from JBAZPO010000027.1 coordinate 28,144, forward strand.
GCTTTTGGGGGGCAACGCCTGGAAGGCTTGAGCCGCCTGACTGAAACCTTCCCCCAGGTCAGGGTTTTTCCCGCAGCCAGGCGTCTGCCGCCGGATCAGCAGCAGACCCCTCTGGGCAAAGGCGCGGCCATGCGGGCCTTTCTGTATCACCTGGTGGTGACCGAGCAGGTGAGCCAGCCCCGGACCATCGTGGCCTTCATCGACGCGGACATCCGCCCCGCTTACTTTCATCCCCGTTGGGTCCTGGACCCGGTGGGGACCCTCCTCTGGTTCCACACCGTGGAAGCGGCCAAGATCGTCTATCAGCGCCCCCGCGGGGGCCGGTTGAACGCCATGCTCCGGTCGCTGTTGGCCTTATGCCCCCATCCCGGGGTCCAGGCCCTCCAGAAGCTGGCGTACCTCCTGTCCGGGGAGATGGCCGGCACCTTGAAGTTCTGGACCAGGCTGCCCTTTAAGACCGGCTACGGGGTGGAAACCCTGGCCCTGTTGGCCTTCGCCTTGGATCACTTGGGCCTTGAGCCCGGAACCCCGGACCTGGAACACCTGGTCCAGGTCTACGTGGGGCAGATGGACCACCGCCACGCCCCCCTTACCTCCACCCCCGGCAAGCCGGGTTTGGACCAGATGGCCGGCACCGTGTTCCACACGCTGATGGAGACCCTGATTGCGGCTGACTTGCTGCGCTGGCAGGCGCCGCCGCTTAAAGAGCCCAGACTTACCATCCCGGTGCCTGACGGGGCTGCCGGCGAGCCCCTGGCCTGGATGGAAGTGCCTCTGGCGGATGTCACTTTGCCGCCTTTGGCGTCCTGTCCGGAGGTCCAGGCACTCCTGGTCCCGGAGGGCCGCTGATGCGGGTGGCCCAGATCGCGCCCCCCTGGATTCCCGTCCCTCCTGTAACCTATGGGGGGACTGAACTGATGGTGGCCACCCTTATTCAGGGTCTTAAAGAGCGAGGCGTGGAGATCTGGCTGTTCAGCGCCGGAGACTCTTCTCTGGCTGTGCCCCAATATGGCCATTTCCTGCACTCCTTCTGGCCGCCGGACAAATTTTCCGAAAACCTGCACCTCTCCCATGCCTTTGCCCGCCTCCGGCAGCAGCCGCCTTTGGTGATTCACTCACATCTGGAGAACGCCGCGGGGTTCTGGGTCCTGGCCCCGGCCGCGCCCCTGGCGATCACCATTCACACGCCATTGTTTCCCATGAAACGGGACTATCTCTTGAGCTTCCCGCAGGTGCACCTGGTGACGGTAAGCGCCTTCCAGCAGCGCCAGTTGGAGGGGCATCCCCGTCTCCACCTGATCCCTCACGGCCTGAGCCTGGCGGACTACCCCTTCCAGGCCGCCAAGGAGGATTTTCTTCTCTTTCTGGGCCGCATCTATCCTGACAAAGGTCTGCATACGGCCATCCGCCTGGCCCGGGAGGCCGGGATGCGGCTGATTATCGCCGGGCCGGTGTTTACGCCTGACCAGCCTTATTTCGATGCGCAGATTCGCGCCCACATCGACGGGGACCGGATTGTCTACCTGGGCCCCGCGGACCATGCCCGCAAGGTGGACCTGATGAAGCGGGCGAGGGCATTGGTGCTGCCCCTGGAAGTGGATGAGACGTTCGGGTTGGCCATGATCGAGGCCATGGCCTGCGGCACACCGGTTCTGGCCTATGACCGGGGCGCGGTGCCCGAAGTGGTGGCTCAGGGCGAAACCGGCTTTATCGTCAAAACCTATGAGGAGTTGCGGGATAGTCTGGCTGGCCTCGCCGCTTTGGACCCGCGCCGCTGCCGGGAGCACGTGGCGCAAAACTTCTCCCGGGACCGCATGGTGACTGCGTACCTGGATTTATACGGAGAGATGACCCGGGGACATTAGGAACTCTTTGGCTAAGGCGGGGGTGGTTCTTCAGAAAGGAGAACCAGGTATGAAGTGGTGTGATTTATCCTGTGAGTATGCCTCATTCCCCAGGACTGAGGCGGTGGACGGATCTGGGTCCTGCAGGACCTTTGCGGCGCTCCATTGCGCCAAACTCAACCGGCTGGTTCATAAGCACGGACCTTGCCAATGCCCGGAGGAAGCCGCCGCTCCCGGCGGGTTGAGTCCGGAGCCATTGCCGGGCTTAAAGGAGCCGTCTTGAAACCTCAGGCGGAACTCTTCATGGGCTAACCAAGAACGACCGATCCCCTAAGCCATCTCGTGGCCTTCCTGCTCGATGGCGACGCACCGGCGAATCACCCCTTCCCCTGTAATCGCGTCGTTTCCGGCCGGAGGGGCAGTATCCACCGCCACCACGGCCCCACAAATCTGGCAAGCCGCCACCGCCGCGGGTCTCTGGCTGGGGACCGGCGTCTCACTGGTGATCACCGACGGCCGAAATCGCCCCAGGCGGTGCCCCAGCCGGGTGGCGGTTTCCCGGGCTTCTCGCTTCAAACGCTCCATTCTGGTCATTGTGGCCTCCTGCTCATGCATCTCCGGCGAAATTGTCTGTATCACCCGGAGAATGCCCCGTTTCCCTAACAATAATAAGTTTGCCTGCCTGGAAATGCAACCGGTATAACCACGGGATCCTCCTGGGGATTGAAGGTGGGGGTTGGGTGCCTTCAATGGGCTTTTTGTCAGGACTGGACGATTGCCGGGATTTAACAAGCCTATGACCAAGGAGACATAAGAAAGTAAATTATATTATAAATATAATTATATAAGATATCCTTATAGCTTAATAAATATTGACAAAAGATTTATTTACAATATCTTTTAAAGGAATAAGGAGAAGTCCCTTTTCAGGGAGAATACGGCGAATCATTTCCCGGGAACCAAGGAAGGAAGGGAAGACCCTAGTGAGGAGGAGGTGGCATTAAAAAAATAAGCATAGGTCTCTTGGCTGTAGTCTTGGTGCTAGGGCTGGTGACCTGGAGCCGGGTGGTGGAATCCCCTCTGGACCGTTAATACCGCCAGGCGCCGCGTCCCCAATGAGACCTCTTCGCCCTCCGTGAAAAACTAGATATGTGCAGGGAAAAGGGGAAGGGTGTCTATGCGAATGTCTGCTAACCCTTTTATCTGGCATGGAGTGCCAAATAAAGGAGGGACTGTATGACCAGAAAGCTATCTGTCGTATTTTTGGCAATTTGCCTCGTATTGGGACTGACTCAGGCGGCGCCGGCCATCGTCTTGGATTCGATAGCAGGGCCTATAGTCACACTGACTGTGGGCACCGAGACCTTGGAAGCCCCCATGATTTTAGGTGAAAAGGGCTGGTTGCTGCCGACCGTCAATTTTACCACGGCAGCAGGGTCACTGGCGCTCAACATGGCCACTGATATAAGCCCCGTTGACCCGATAATCGCCTGGGGTCTCACCGCCACCAACTTTGCGGCGGTGCCGGTCGCCTTCGGTTTTGGGGTGGTTATTCCTATTGCCCTGCCGGTAGGTTCGCCCACGGTAATTGACGCCTCTGTGGTAGGTGGCATGACCGACCTCCTGGGCGACGGAGTGTCCGTAACCCCAACTAGTATTACCGGTTTCCTTCAGGACAACACCCTGGCTTCCGCGGGCTTTACCTGGAGCGCGGGGCCGGCAGTGGCGTTCGGAGCGGGCTTGCCTGGAGCGCTTTATCCCTATGGCCCCTTTGCCTTTGGCCCCGCGGCTGGCCCGCTGGGCGCCGGAGCGGATTTCTTAATCGATGGGGTGGGCTTCCTCCTCAGCCCGAGTGGAGACATTGCTTCCCTGACGGGTTTTTGCTCCATTGTTCCAATCCCCGTACCCCCCAGCGCCTGCCTGTTCGGCACCGGCCTCCTGGGCCTCCTGGGCTTCGGCTGGCGGAGGATGAAGGGCTAGTTCTCCTCAGCATGGTTGCCCCAAAAAAAGCCCCGGCGGCAGCATCGGGGCTTTTTTTGGGCAGTAATCATTTTAGTCCGAGCCCTCACAATGCCGTCAAAAAGAGTTAGCGTCTCTAGACGCCAGCCATTACCGCTATGAAGAGACCCAACCGGTTTGTTACAAATACACAAGTTGCACAAAAATAACCGGGGTTGTTGCAAAACGAGAACCTGGCCCTGCAAGATATAAATATTATTGTTGTAATTACAATATGTTAAACAAATAATCTCCGATAATAAAATTTGCACACTTTCGTTTGACTTTGCGCGGACCCTTTGGGATAATAATTTTTAGAAATATCGCTCTGTTAGTCTTAAGGAGATTCGCATGGCCATTGAAGAATTCCCCCGGATGAAACGTCTGCCTCCCTATGTCTTTGCCACCGTCAACGCCCTGAAGATGATGGCCCGGCGCCGGGGGGAGGATATCATCGATTTAGGGATGGGCAATCCCGACCTGCCCACCCCCCAGCACATCGTTGACAAACTCGTCGAAGCTGCAGGCAAAGGGGCCAACCACCGCTACTCGGCCTCCAAAGGCATCACCCGGCTGCGGGTGGCCATTTCCGACTGGTACAAGCGCCGCTATGACGTGGACATTGACCCGGAAACTGAGGCCATCGCCACCATCGGCGCCAAAGAGGGGTTGTCGCATCTGGTCCTGGCGACGGTGGAGCCCGGGGACGTGGTGCTGGTGCCCAATCCCACCTACCCGATTCACTCCGCCTCCGTGGTCATTTCCGGCGGGCAATTGGTGAGCATCCCCTTGTCCCCGGACCGGGACTTTTTCGAGGACCTGGGCAACATCACCGAACTCATCCGCCCCCGGCCCACGATGCTGATTATTTCGTTCCCCCACAACCCCACCACCCGGTGTGTGGACCAGGACTTCTTCAAGCGCATCGTGGAGTATGCCCATAAGTACCACGTGTATATCATCCACGATTTCGCTTACGCCGACCTGGTCTTTGATGGCTATAAGGCCCCCAGTTTTCTCCAGGTGCCCGGCGCTAAAGAAGTTGGGGTGGAGCTGTTCTCGCTCTCCAAGAGCTATAACATGCCCGGCTGGCGCATGGGGTTTGTCTGCGGCAACCAGCGCCTGGTCCACGCCCTGACCCGCATCAAGAGCTACCTGGACTACGGCGTCTTCCAGCCCATCCAGATCGCCTCCATCATCGCCCTAAACGGCCCGTACGACTGCGTGGAGCAGACCGTGGCGGTCTATAAAGAGCGGCGGGACGCCCTGTGCCGGGGCCTGCACAACATCGGCTGGCGGGTGGAGCCCCCCAAGGGCACCATGTTCGTCTGGGCCCGCATCCCCAAGAAGTTTCGGCACCTGGGCTCGGTGGAATTCTCCATGATGACCATCCGGGAGGCTAAGGTGGCGGTGGCTCCAGGATTGGGCTTCGGGGAGTTCGGCGATGAATACGTGCGCTTCGCCCTGGTGGAAAACGTCCACCGCACCA
>JBAZPO010000028.1 GCA_041648175.1 Desulfobaccales bacterium
TGTAGGATCGTACCTGCATGTTCGGCCACCATGAGGGCGGACACATAGGTCCGCCCCTACAAAAACAAAATTACCTGTATGAGCGCAACTTGGTATAAGGCTATCCGGTTTCGGGCGCGAAGGTTCAGCGCTGCAGGCGGGATGCGCTTCGCTTTCCCGCCCTACGGGCTACGGGCTATAGATATTATAAATTTTTATAAAATTTAGTTAGTATATTTTAACATTATCATGGCAAGTTAAGGTAATTTGCCAGCAAGCAATTTACTTCCTATTGGGGATTGCTTGAATAATTCTGACCCTTTCTTAAAAGCATTAGTCATCGTTACACTGAGCGGATGACCTTGAGCTATCTCCTTTTTGGCTAAAATATCAAAATAAGCCTTTTTCTTTCCTTCAAAAAAGACAACTTCCTCTTTATGCACAGCCTTTTTTGTTATTTTATATAGTTCTTGATTTGTCATTAATCCAACTTGCATAAGAGCACAACTCATAAATATAACACCAATTTGATATTCTCCTGATTTATCTCCCATTTGAGAATTAGCTTTGGCCATATCCTTAAATAGTCCATCCCTCCCAAGAATAGGGCTGTCAATAATATTTAAGATAAGATTATCCGTATTGTTTTTAAGATTTTGCGTAAGATCTGCTTTAGCAGGTAAATTACAATACAATAGACTAACCAAAAATATTATTAAAATTATTACTAATTTTTTAACATTAAACATAATTGATCCTCCTTAAAGAATATGGTTTTTTATATAATCTAATTTAATTAATTAGCTATTTATCAATTAAATCTAATTTACTCACGTCATAGTATTCCATCATGATGGCATCATTATGCGACAATGTTTGCTTTAATTCACAGTAAATTTGAGCTTTTTTCCCGTGTAATCTTTTTTCATCAGCATAACCGTAACTAAGATTTTTATCCAATTTTATTATTTTCATATTTAATGCCATATCATCATTTATAATAAATTTCTTTTTAGGATAATCCTTTAATGTTAAAACAATAATACTTTGTGAAACTCCAAAAGGTCCGATTGCCATAGTTCTTTCATCTGTAATATTTGCTATCGTGCCTCGAAAAACAGTTTGAGGATTGCCAGTATCCTGCTGGCCATAGGCAATATTGCATAATACTGCGGTAGTGGCTAACAGTGTTAATAAGGCCAATGTCCGTCTCTTCATGGCGTTTGCTCCTGCCCAGGCTTCCATTCGATTAAGGGTCGTTCACTCAGGATCATGCAGCACTCTAAGGTGAATAAAAGGTTTTATTTAGCAAAGGTTAATTAATAGTTTGTCTGTTAATTTACATAAACTGATGGGCGCATGGTAGCATAAAAAATGCCTGGCAACATTTTTTTTTGGGTTCATTCCGAAATTATGCGGTAGCCTTGGCCACCCCTGTCCCAAAGTGGCGCCCAAGCAGCAGAGCTTGGGCGGAAAGTGGCGTTCCCAAGTACAACTTGGAAGCTCTACCTATATAATTTAAGAAATTTGTTACACAATTATTGACAATAATAATTCTATAATTAAGTTAACATTTAAAGAAATTATCAAAAGAAGCCTGGGATCCAAGGATGGAAGGGTCACATGCCGGGGATTTTGAAAATTACTTGTAGCCTCATAAGTTTTCACAGAACTATCGAAGGCCCTTGGCAGAATTGCCTAAGGGCTTTTGTTTTTTTGGGGAGCAGAACGGTTGAGATAATTGGCCAAAAATAAAGATTATCTTCAAACGCGGCTTGATCGTTGTCCAAGGCCTCTGTCGTTAAAAATGCTAATTTCTTAATAAATTAAGTAGGCTGCAGATTTGTGTTGAGGGAATTAAGGCGTAATGAATCAAATCATCTCAGGAGGATAACATGCCACAATCTATCGAGGAGTATTTGAATGAAAGGGATGCCGCACGACTCGTGTCGGCAAGGGAAGCGGATGAGATTATGCGGCCGATCTCGGCATTTGCCCGGGGACACATGACCCATACGCAGTCCTTGCTTGCCAGGTGGCCCGACCTGGGGACCGAAGAAGAGCGCTGTGAAGCTGTCCGCAACTGGTACAACCAACTGATGAAGCGCATGGAACCGGAACTCGACACGTGGTTCCGGGGGGACCGGTCGCCTAATCTACGCAGCGAATACATTGCCGCATGCTTTAGGGAGGCGATTGCTGCATTCTTGGGCGCGCATGCCAGAAGCAACGCACCGCAGGCAAAGCTCGCGCGCGATCGGCTCACCGGCCGTGCGGTAGAAATTGCAGACGTAATCATCAATTCCGTAAGCACCGAAATGCGCGCAGCCCCTTTAAGGGGAGGGATCATTATCATCGTCATTTGGGGCGAGCATGGAGCGCACTTCCCCGATACCTGAGTGGCCGCATGCTAACAGTTGGTTAGCACACTTGCAGGAAAATGAATCGAAAGATCAGGTTGACTGTCTGATTGTCTGGGAAAGTGCGATAACGCCTGACCAGGGTTGTGAAGTTGTGGAAGATGAACACAGAGACCCGAAGAGGGAACCTTCGTCTTCCACATTTCACGACCCGGTGATGGCCCTTCCCGGGCGGGATGGGAGTGATCTCCCGGGTCCAAGGATGGGTTCATAAATGTTTCACCATGTCGTGTTCAAAGTCACCCACGCCTGCAATTTAGCCTGCCGCTACTGCTATGCCACCCGCGAAAAAGTGGGGATTGCGTCTCGTACGACGCTGCAAACGGCGATCAGGTCGGCCGTGCAACTCGATGCAGACACGATTAACTTTATCTGGCACGGCGGTGAGCCTCTTCTTGCCGGACTGGATTTCTTTGCCGAGGCAGTTTCGATACAAGCAGATGTTGCGGCCTGGTCGGGGAAGCGGTTCTTGAATTCCTTGCAGACAAACGGGACCCTGGTCACTCCTGCTTTCGCCGAGTTCTTCCGCCGGCATGAGTTCGCAGTGGGCATCAGCCTGGACGGGCCACCCCCGCGGCACGACCGCGAGCGTTTAACGCCTGGTGGGGCGGGCAGCTACGAACGCGCCCTCAAAGGTTATCAGACTCTCAAAGAGGCAGGCCTGAAGCCGGGGATTGTCTGCGTCATCGATCCAATTTCCCCGCCACAGTCTGACCTGTTTCTTGACTGGCTTTCAGAAATAGGGGCGGAGTCCATCTCCCTCAATCCGCTCTTTGCCAAGCGCTCGAAGCGTTATGGAGATTACCCGGTTTTTCTCACCTCTCTTAAGGATGCCTTGGATCGCCGGGAGTCGAAAGTCCGCGTCCGCGAACTGCTTTTGGCAGGAACTACCGTGGAAGAACGTGAGAGAATGGGTCTGCTGGATGCCTGTCACCCTGGATGGCCATGCTATGAGACGATTTCCTCCGTGGACGAGCAAGGTTATATCTACTTCGGCTGCGATCGCTTTATGGATACCGGCGTAACCGGGACGGAAGCAGTTTACCGGCTCGGTCACGTCGAAAACGGCGGCTTCAGAAAGGCTGTGACCTCAAGAAGATTTTCCCGGCTCTCGGCTCTGGCAGCCAAGCAGGCGCAAGCCTGTGCATCGGTCTGCGATCTATTTTCGACCTGCGATGGCGGTTGCTTGGCTGATTGGATCTTTTCGCAAGAAGAATGCGCCTCCGAACGCCCCAACGGGATCTTTTGCCAGGCTGTGAGAGCTATTACGAATTCTCGACTCTAACCGGCCTCGTGTTGCTAAAGCCGGATGGTCAGGAGCGAAGAAGTTGAAAATGGATATAAATTGTAGAGAGACGTCCCCTTCCGCGTGTTTCACGGTCCTTGCCAAGCCAACCGGCCGCTGCAACCTGAGATGCGTATTCTGCTATCAGGACGCTAACCAAATGGCTCGTGGTCCCCGCATGACCAGGGAAGTTCAAGAAAGCCTGGTGCGCAGGATCTGCGAGCATAACAGCCTGAATATCGGCTTGGAGTGGATTGGCGGGGAAGCGCTGACCGTGGGGATTGATTTCTATCGGCGTTGCGAGGATCTGATCGCCCGGTATCAGCGGCCGGGAACCAATATCACGAGCCCCATTCAAACCAATGGGACGTTGTTGAATCAGGACTGGGTGGATTTCCTGCGCCTGAACCGGCGTTACCCCCTTTCCATAGGCTTCGAAATCTTCAGGCACCTCCAAAACTCCCTGCGGAAAGGTTTTGGCGTTTATGCCGACAGTTACACCATTGTCTCCAGGAACTTGCGCATATTAAAGGAGGCCGGGATCCCCTTTGGAGTCTTAACGGTGATCGAGCCGGCAACCCTGGAAATTCCAGCCAGGGAATGGTTGCAGGCCGTCGTCGAACACGGGATACGCCAGGTCGGCCTCCAGTTCTCCTACCAACAGATTTATAAGGGAAATCTGGCAAAGATCCAGACATACATCGACTGGATCGACCAGCTCTTTCTTGAACAGGCGAAACACAATGAATTCTGCCCTCCTGACCAACGCCTGAAAATTCGTGAGAGCTTTTATCTTTACAATATGCTCCGAGGAACCAATGTGAGTTACAGCTGTTGTCATCACTCGCCGGCAATATGCTCAGATTTTTTAATTTCGGTCGGGGAAGATGGGCGGGTATATGGACACTGTGATGCCTTTATGGGTACCAGTGGGGAAGATGGCGAGCCTTACCTCGTGGGCTCTATCACGGACCAAAGCTTCGCGAGCATCTTGGCATCGTCTGGTCTTGACAGGATTCGCCGCTCGCTGGCGAGAGGACGGGAGAAGTGTTCGCCATGCGCCTATTTTGAGCTTTGCCAGGGGGGTTGCGGATTCTTCAAGAGTATGAGTAGCAGGAGCAATGGGAGCATTGCGTCAGGTTTCGGCGATCCCATCGAATCCTATTGTGCAATTAAGATCGCTCTGCTGTCGTATGTAACGGACCCCCAGAGGGCTGAAATTATAGTTCGCTCCTATGGTCACCTGAATAACCGTTCTACTCTGCCAGGTATTTTCATCCAGACCGAGGGCCTAAACGGATAACCCGTGGTATTGAGCGGGTAGTCGAGCGCCACTATAGGAACAGGGCGGACACACGCAACTCGGTAATAGCCCTGGCCGCTAATCCCTAATCCCTGCTGCGTTCCTACCCCAAGAACATCCGCAAGGCTTCCTGTTTCATCCGCTTGATTTCTTCTTCAGCCTGGCGCAGGTGTTTCTGATGAATGGCGTGCCGGATCTTACGGGAAATATCGTCCAGGGAGAGCGGCTTGTAGACGATGTCCACCTGCTCCAGATAAAAGGTATGGTGGGCGGCGGCCCGTTGCTGCAGCATAACGATGAAACGAATGCCGGGATCGCGGAGGCGGGCACTTTCCAGGAGCCGTTGATAATCGGGCTGGCGCTGGTCGGTTATGACCAGGTCAAAGGGGTTTTCATCCAGGGCTGCCAGGGCTTCGGCCACCGTGTTGACCAGGGTGCAGTCCTCAAAACCCAGGAGTTTAATCACCGAACATAAAAATGCCCGGCACCATTCCTCCTGATCCACCACCAAGATACGCGCCTGACCGCCCCTTTCTTGGTCTTTCATGAGGAAGTCTCCTTACAAAACCACTGCTATACTTTACTATCAAATGAACTTGGCTGCAAGTGCTGCAAGCCCTTCCAGATTATTCCCAGAGACCGGGGGCAGCCCGGCGTCTAGGCAGGGATCATGATCTCTTCTTCCGGGTTGATGGGGTTAAGGATCAGGCCGGACATCACCTTGGGGTAAAAATAGGTGGATTTGCGCGGCATAACGAGGCCGGCCGAGGCCACATCCTGCACCTGCTCGATGCGGGTGGGATTCAGCAAAAACGCCAGGCGGGCCTCGCCTTTGGTCACCGCAGTCACGGCTTCGCTGATCTTGCTGGTGTATTTGCAGGTTTCCTGGTCATCCTGGGCCTTGGCGTCGAGCCCCAGGACCTTTTCAAAAATCAGGTAGTTCAAGACCGCCACATCCAGTTGGGCCAGGGCCGGATGCATCTGCCGGGCCAGGACACTTTGGCGGACGCCCGGACGCATAATCAGGCGCCAGGCCTTGCGCGCAAACCCCAGGACGATAAAAGCGCTCTCTCCCGCCGGAACCTCCGCCAGGGTTTGTTGGAGAAATTCTTCATAATCCTCGCCGAATTCATGGGCTGCCGGGAGCGTAACGATCTCGAAATATTCCTTCAGGCGCCCCATGATCCAGGACTCTTCCAAGTTTTTCAGCCGTGGGCCGCCCAACAGGCGGTGGGCCATGAGAATGATCAGGTCCGGGTCAAACATGTTGGACAGATACATGAGGATATAATTGAACGGCGCTTCGGGCGAAGCCTGGGGATAGCGCTGTTTCATCAACTTCTGATAGTTCAGCGAAGTCTCATAGCGGTGGTGGCCGTCAGCGATATACAGGGTCATCTCCCGCACGGCCCGGTGCGCTGCCAGCACCGTTTCGGGGTCGGTGACCGGATAGAGGCGCTGAACATAGCCCAGGGTGTCTTCAAAGGCCATCATGGGGGCCTCAGGCGCGCCACTTTTGAGCAGGTTCACGATCTGGCCGGCGGGGTCGGGATAGATGGTAAAAATGGGGGAGAAGTTGGCCTGAGCGGCCTTGATCACTTCCAGGCGGTCGGCCTTGGCTGCGGAAAAAGTCTGCTCGTGGGGCCGGATGCCGCCGCCGCTCAACGGTTCCAGACGCACCAGGGCGGCCAGGCCGGACCTGGTGTAGGTGCGCCCGGCATGCTGGAAATCGGTCTCCCAATAATAGTAAGCCGGGACCGCATCCCGCACCAATACTTCATCTTTAACCCATTGGCGGAAGAGCCCCCCTGCCCGGGTATAGCGATTCTGCAACAGGTCATCCCCGGGTAAGGCCTGGGGCAGGATCAGGTGGACCATATTATAAGGATGCTGGGCAGCAAAAGCCTCGCGCTCGGCCGGCCGGATCACATCATAGGGCGGCGTCACAACCTCGGTCAGGTTGGGCACTTTGCCAGGATTATAGTGAAGCCCCCGGAAAGGGGCAATGATGGCCACGAATGACTCCTCCTCCAGACTTATTAACCCTTTAAATTTAACACCTCTAGGCTGAGCGTCAATAGTTATTGGCAGAAATATGCCCACTGGGCGGTGTGCCTGCCTCCTCTTCCGAAATATTTATTGACCTGAGGTTAGGTGCAGGTTATATTACCTGAATAAATTTTGATTAAGGGATGGGCTTATGCAGATAGCCCCTTTTGTAGTGAGTAAGAGGGGTTAACTAGGTTTCGGGACATAAAAAATATTGGGGCGCTAGGCTCCCTTCCTCGTGCTCTCGAACCAGTTGCCGGGGCCCAAAACCTTAGTTTCTCCGGAATGGATGAAATTCCGGAGCAGCGCTGGCAGCAGCGCATGGTTTGCCTACCGGGCATTCCCCGGTGACGCCTACACCCTAGGTGCGAGGAGGACGGACTATTGAAAAAACCGGAAGTTGGCTTTGGACTGCATCTTACCCTGGACGGTTACGGATGCAGTTATGATCGGCTGACCAACCTGGACGCTATTTATCAGTTCCTGGATACCTGCCCGGATATGATCCACATGACCAAGATCATGCCCCCTTATGTCTTCAAATATCATGGTAAAGTGCCTGATGATTGGGGGGTTTCCGGGTTTGTGCTCATCGCTGAAAGTCATATCAGCATTCACACCTTTCCTGAGCGCGGCTACCTCAGCCTGGATATTTTTTCCTGCAAGGAATTCGATTACCAGCAAGCGGTGGAATATGTCAGCGAATTGTTCGGTATCGAACGCCACGAAATCAATGTGCTAGACCGGGGGCTGGAATTTCCCCGGGAAGTCAGATCCGTGGAACACTTTATGCGCCAGGAGCGGGACCAGATGCGAGGTTGAGTGTGGACGAGGCCGACAGTCCTCACCCCAGCTTCCTCAAGCGTCTCCGGCAGATGTTCTCTCGGAGGATTATCACGCAATCGGAAGATCTGGAGCGTGAAATCCAGCATATCATCGATGAAGGCGAGGAACGGGGACTCATCACTCGCCAGGAAGGGCAGCTTATCGAGAGTATCTTTGAGTTCAGAGATACTCTCGTCCGCGAAATCATGGTGCCCCGCCTGGAGATGGTGGGGGTGGAACGGCATACGCCCTTGGACCAGATCATTGCATTGGTCCGGCGCTGCGGCCACTCCCGGTTCCCCGTGTTCGAAAGCGACATCGACCACATCAAGGGCATCCTCTTGGCCAAGGACCTCCTGTTCTTCTGGCAAACGCCCGAAGAGACCTGGGACCTGGACCGGGTGCTTCGCCCCGCCTACTTCATCCCCGAAAGCAAAAAGATCAGCGACCTGCTGCGCGACCTGGTAGAGCGCAAAAGCCAGATCGCCATCGTGATCGACGAATACGGCGGCACTGCCGGCCTTATCACCTTAGAAGATATCTTGGAAGAGATCGTCGGCGAGATCTATGACGAGTACGACCGCCAGGAGCCCCGCCTCGCTCCCCAGGAAGACGGCTCCGTTTTGGTGGACGCCCGCCTGGACGTGGAAGAATTGATGGATCACTTCGATCTGCCCCGCCCGGAAGGCAAGTTCGAATCCGTGGGGGGCCTGCTTATCCACGTCCTGGGCCGGGTACCTCAGATCAGTGACCGGGTGGAGATTCAAAACCTGGAATTAACCGTGCTCTCCGCCGACGAACGCCGGGCCAAACAGGTCCAGGCCCGGAGGCTGCCTTTGGAAGAAGATTAAGAAGGGGCCAGGGGTTGGAAAAATACCCTTAATGCTTGAGGCTGCTGGCCCCACCCCTGCTCCGCGTCCTTCCACATTTCGCGTTGTTACCTGATCTCTGCGATATTTTTCCCTTGATTCCATGCTCTTCTTAAGTTATCATGTATCAAACTAAGCAAAACTAGTTCGGTCAAGGCATTCCTAAGGATGGGAGGAAACTATATGCCTGATCACAATAAGATATCGCAAATCGAGGGATGTTCCTTTTAAAAGCTGGGACACCCCTTTTTTATTAACTAATTGTGTATTTATTATCAGTTGCTATTTTCCTTAATAATATTAAAAATATTCATTTTATTTTATTCGAGGTTATTCAAAATGGAAGATTATTCGGGTCATATCCGGGGATTAATCAACGATCTCTTGCGTAGTTTGTCTTCTGCTTTGATACATCTGGATGACTTAATGCTGAAAATCGATAGAGATTCAGATATGTTCCCGGATGTTTGCATGACAAATGAACAACTCGAACGATCCGTGGAAGTATTCGTAGAGTTGCGTTCACAGAGTAATCATTTATTTGAACATTTATCAGTTTATGATGATAATTATGAAAATACTGGCCTACTTAAACATGAATTAAGTTAGGCGTGTAATATGAGACAAATTGCTTCATTATTGTCTCATACAAGCCATTAAGACTATTTTTCTGATTAAATTTCTACCCCAATGCAGCCGCCAGAGAGCCAGCCGGAACCTTACACGGGATCAGGGCCAGGTTTATAAACTCATATTTACGGCCACGTTAACTAAACCCTAACCCCTATTTTCTTTCCCTGCGCGCCTAATCCGACTATAATCCCACAACATGAACAAGCTCACCAGCCTGGGTCCTGGGATTGCAGGCTCGTGTTACTGAGCTAAACATGATATATTTGTTTTTATGGATGCAGAACAAAACCTGGACAGAAAATCACGTTTTCCTATCAGGAAATTCGACAGCCTGGAGGCCATGAAAGACGAGGAATATCGATACTGGCAGGGAAGGCCTGCCAGTGAACGCATTGCCGCAGTATCCGAAATAACGACGGAAGCCTACCGACTGAAAGACCCCGCCTGCAATGTATCCAGACTTCAAAGAACTCTTGTCGCTGTTCAACGCCCATAAGGTTAAATACCTTGTGGTGGGCGGCTATGCGGTTTCTTTACATGCCCAGCCGCGGGCCACGAAAGGCCTGGACATTCTCATCAAGGCGGACGCTGCTAATGCTGCGACGGTTTATGCGGCCTTGGCGAAGTTTGGTGCTCCGCCGGGCCGCCCGCAGTGGGACAAAGCAGCCGGATGAGGAAGATTGAGAGGCAAAAGGGCATGAGGGCACTCACTGGCCTTTAACTAATACCTAACCCCTATTTTCTTTCCCCGCGCGTCTAATCCGGCTATAATCCACGCATGACCAAGCCCACTCGCCCTTCGCATATCCTGGCCGCGGTGCTCTCCGGCCTGCTATTGGCCGCGGCTTTTCCCAAGCTGAATCAGACCTATCTCTTGATCTTTGCCCTGGCGCCGCTCCTCTGGGCCTTGCGGGGGAAATCCCTGAAGGCCGGATTCTGGCTGGGTTTGGTGGCGGGCCTGGCCCATTATGTGGCCATGCTCTATTGGATCGTCTTTGTCACGCACGTCTTTGGGAAGTTGCCCCTGATCATGGCCATCGGCATACTTTTCTTGCTGGCCGGATACTTGAGTCTGTACGCCGCGCTCTGGGGCTTTGGCGTCGTCTGGGGCGCCCGCCGGGGTCTCAGTCTGCTCTGGTGGGCCCCGGTCCTCTGGGTAACCCTGGAGATGGGGCAGACCTACATCATCAGCGGCTTCCCCTGGGAACTCTTGGGCAACGGCCTCTTCCTCTACCCGGTGTTGCTCCAACTCACGGATATCACGGGCGTTTACGGCCTGTCGTTTTTGATCGTCCTGGTGAACGCCTGCCTCTATCTCCTCTTGTTCCCGCCCCAGGGCAAAGCGGCCCCAGTCAAGCAGGCCGTGATCGTGGCTCTTATCCTGGTGGCCTGGGTGGGCTATGGTTATTATCGCCTGGCGCAAGTGGACGCGCTCGCCGCGGCCAGCCCCAAGATCAAGGTGGCGGTGTGCCAGGGCAACCTCAAGCAGGGTGAGAAATGGAAAAAAGAAATGGTCCTGACCACCCTGGACCGCTATGCCGAACTGACCCGGCAGGTCAAGGGGGCCAAGCTGATCATCTGGCCTGAGACCTCGGCGCCGTTTCTCTTTATGCGCACCCCTGACCTGGATGCCCGGGTGGTCGAGATTGCCAAAGAGAGCGGGGCGTATCTCTTGTTCGGCAGTCCCGCCTTTGAGCTCACCACCGAGGGCGAGCGCTATTTTAACCGGGCCTTTCTCTTGAATCCGGAGGGACAAACCATCGGCTTTTATGACAAGGCCCACCTGGTGCCCTACGGCGAGTATGTGCCGCTCAGGCGCTTCTTCCCCTTCATCGGCAAGATGGTGCCCATGGTGGGGGACTTTGCCGAAGGGCCGGTGGGGGCCACGGTGTCTCTGCCGGAAGGGGCCATCGGTCCTTTAGTGTGCTACGAGTCCATCTTTCCCTATCTGTCCCGGGCCCAGGTGAAAAACGGCGCCCGCCTGTTGGTCAACATCACCAACGACGCCTGGTTCGGCAAGACCGCGGCAGCTTACCAGCATCTGTCCATGGCGGTCATAAGGGCCGCGGAAAACCACGTCTGCCTGGCCCGGGCCGCCAATACCGGCATTTCCGCCTTTATCGACGGGACCGGCCGCCTCCTGTGGACCTCCGAGATCTATGTCCCCGACGCCCACGCCGTGGAACTGCCCTGGCTCCCCGGCGGCAGCCTCTATACCCGAATCGGAGACGTCTTTGCCTGGGCCTGCGTCATCACCTGCGGCCTGGCCTTCATCTTAGCCCGCCGGCGGCGCTAGGCCTGGCCTGGTCTCCCCGCCTCTGGATCTGGGCCCTCTGCGGTGAAAAATAATTAACCGCAGAGGGCGCAAAGATAACCTGTCAAATTTTTATGACGCCAGGTATAAAAAGCAAAACTTGGTTTAAGCCCCCCTCAATAAAACAAATTTATTAAAATTGATCAGCCGCGCTAGTAAATTGCTTGATTTTCTATAATCTTCGTGGTATCGCCCTTATCACTTCTTTGTTCTGAATCATAACCAGTTAATATTATATACATATTTATTTTCCAACAAACTTATTGTCAGGAGTGGGCTTATGACGTGCGAGGACCTCAAAGCGGCCATAATGCATCTCGATAAAGCTGAACAAAGGCGGCTCATGCTGGCGGTGTTGCCGGAAATCTGGCCGAACCTGGCCGAAGATGATGCCTGCATCAAGCTCATCAGACAGTTGGTTGATGAAGCAAGTGTCAAGGAGTATCAACAGGAGCACCTGGATCACATTTAAGCAAAAGATGCAGAACTTATTCTTAGGTCTCAGGCCAGGTTCATGGGCAGATACGACCAAAGGAGCGCAAAAGTGATGACCAGCCATGCCATTCGCCCCCGTTGGGGCCAACCCATTACCGGCATCGTCGCATTTATTGCTTTCTTCCTCATCGCCTGGCTTATCTGGTTCATCTTCAGTGATCCACGCGGCCCGGTGGCCGCTTTCCCCTACCCTTTCGTCATGTATCTGGCGATGATGATTTTGGTGGGGCTCTGGCAGCATATGTTTCTGGCCGACTGGCCCTTTCACAACCTCCCGCAGCCCGCCCGGGGGCTTATCGAAACGGTGGTCAACTTAGCCCTGGTGTGGTTCGTCATTCACGTCGTGTTTTATAGAATACTCGGGGTAGGCTTCAACTTTTTCAGCCAGGTCAATCTGGAAACCCTGGCGGCTGCCGGACAGACGGCCTTGCCGGAGCTGTGCGGCAAAACGCTCACCCTCCAGGCCTTGACTAATCCCGCCGCTCGCTTTGGTGAAAGGGCGGTGGTGACCTTCGTTTTGATCGGCTTTTTTTCTTATCCCTTTGTCACCATCCTGTTCGGGAAATGGCCCATCCGGCCCAGTGATTTAACCCAGCCCCAAGCCGGTCTGGTCGAGCTGGGCTGGTGCAGCCTGTTAACCCTGTTTTTCTTTACTATCCTCATTGTGCCGTTTTGGGGAGTCGTCTACGGCAAGATTTATGGGACCTCCTTTGGCTTGAATTTCCCCTGGTGGAGCGGCATTAGCGGCACCGGCCATGTTCATTGGGTTTTTGGCTGGTGGGAATGGGCCATCATCGTCTTGTTCATGACCCCCAATGTCTGGCGGATGAAGCCCTGGTCGGTGATCACCCTGCCGCAACCCTTTAAGGGACTGATTTCTTTCGTTCTCACCATCATGCTCGGCTATAGCCTGGCGCTCATCTGCGTAAAATTTGCCCCCGCCTGGCTGCCCATGGGAGACGTCATCGCGCATTTGCCGGCCGCGGACAAAGGGCTCCCCATCCGCTTTCTCTGGTATCACGCCGCCGAAATCGCCGGTTTCACGCTCATTCCCTTTCTCATTTGGCATCATTATTTTGATGACTGGGCGCCGCTGGCAGACAAAGATAGCTGGAACGCCTTTTGGTTCCGCACGGTGGGCGTGCTTTGCCTCTGTGTCTTAAACTATCTCTTCTTTTATTATCTTAATTTCGGTCACTGGGGCTTGGGCAATCACCATATGGCCGGGGGCATCGGTGCACGGGTGGTGGGCGGCGAATCCCTTATCTGGAACTTCTGGTGGATCATCCCGCTGCTTTGGAACGAATGGTTTTTCCATAAATGGCCATTCTATGTGGCTTCCGAACATTAACCGCTAACCTGCTTTTAGACCAGATCGGATACATCCTTGCATCGGTTTATCAAGAATGCACCTTGTGCCGATGAATATGGTAAAATGGCAGGCCTAGAGGAGGTTGCTGTGTCCAGAGAAGGCATTTCTATGAAAGTTGTCAGATATGTGCTGGCCTTGGGGCTGGCGCTGGTGCTCCTGATGCCGGGGACCGGCTGGGGCGAGGTGCTGAAGGTAGCCCAGCCAAACCAGGCCCTTTACCCGGACCCGGATTTCTCCAGTACGCCGGTCGCCCCCGTGCCCGAGGGCGCGGAAGTGAACGTGGAAACCCAGGCCGGAGACTGGTACAAGGTGGAATACCAGGGCAAGAGCGGCTGGCTCAATCGCCAGGCCTTTGGGAAACCCCCGGCGGCCAAATCCGGCTCCGGCTTTAGCCTGCCGGGACTCTTAACCGGCAAGCCGGTGAAGGAGACATCCAGCGATGAAGTAGCCCTGGCCGGCAAGGGCTTCACCCCGGAGGTGGAGAATTCCTATCGCTCCAAACATCCGGAAATGAATTTTGCCCAGGTGGACAAAATCGAGAGCTTTACTGTGCCCCCGGCCAAACTACAAGCCTTTATCAAGGAAGGAGACCTGAAGCCATGAGACCCCTGAACTGGTTGGTTCTGTTGGCGGTGGCGCCCTTCCTGGTGGGAGGCTGTGTTGCCATGTCGGTGGCCCCGATAGCCGCCATTGCCGTCAAAGGCGCGACCAAGGCCCATGAGGCCTCCCGGCCCATTACCGATTCTGAAGAATACTACATCGGCCGGGCGGTGGCTGCCCGGATTTTGACCAAGTATAAGCTGAGCCAGGACGCCAAACTGACGGAGTACGTCAATGAAGTGGGGAACGTCGTGGCCCGCAAGTCCACCCGTCCCAATCCCTTCCGGGGTTACCACTTTGCGGTGCTGGATACCCAAGAGATCAACGCCTTTGCCTGTCCCGGCGGGATCATCTTCGTCACCAAGGGCCTGATCACAACCTGCAAAAACGAAGACCAGTTGGCCGCGGTGCTGGCCCATGAAGTGGGCCACGTGGCCAACAAGGACGGCATCAACTCCATCAGCCAGGCCCGGTGGACCGAAGTCTGGACCGCCATGGGCAAAGAAGCGGTCACGGTGTACGGCGGCTCGGTGGCCGCGGGGCTGGTGAGCCTGTTTGAGGGCACCATTGACGATGTCTTCAAAACCATCGTGGTCAACGGCTACAGCCGCCAGGCTGAAGAGGCCGCGGACGCGGCGGCAATTAAAGAGATGACCCGGGCCGGTTATGATCCCACTGCGCTGGTGGCGGTCCTCACCATCATGGAGGCCAAGGGCAAAGGCGCTACGAGCGGCATCTTCAAGACTCACCCGCCCACCTCCGAACGTCTGGCCAAGGTCAAGGCTTTAGCCTGCGAAGCCGCGCCCAGCAAAGGCGAATCCATTCGCACCCAGCGGTTTAAGGAGATGATGGGTTAAGGGCAGTTGGGCCACGAGGCAATTGAAATTAACATGGACCGTAGGGGCGGGTTTGAAACCCGCCTCTACATTTTTTCATTCGCCGCCGGGTGCCGGGACGCCTGGAGGTAGAAGATCACCGGCACCACCACCAGGGAGAAGGCGGTGGAGGCAAATAGGCCGAAGATGAAGGACCAAGCCAGGCCTGAGAAGATGGGGTCCAGGGTGATGACCCAGGAGCCGAACATGGCCGCCAGGGCGGTGAGCAGGATTGGCCGGAAGCGCACCGCGCCGGAGCGCAGCACCGCTTCCTCCAGCGGATAACCCCGGTCCAGGTGGTGGTGGATGAAGTCGATGAGGATGATGGAGTTGCGCACAACGATACCCGCCAGGGCGATCATGCCGATCATGGCCGTGGCCGTGAAGTAGATGGGGTTGGCATAACCCTGCACCGGCGACGTAAAGAGAAAATTCAACAGGGCGAACCCGGGCATCACCCCGATCATGGTCAAGGGGATGGCCACCATGATCACTAAAGGCATGGTGAACGACGAGGTCTGCAGCACCAGCAGGATGTAAATCCCTACGAGAGCTCCGGCAAAGGCGATCCCCAAATCCCGGAAGACCTGCACCGTGATTTTCCACTCCCCTTCCCCGGCATAGTTGACCCGGTAGCCGGCAGGCGGCGGGGTCTTGTCCGTGTCGGCCATCAAATCCAGGACAGCGTTCACGGGGCTGGCGCCCGCCGTATCTCCGGTGACGAATACCACCCTTTCTAAGTTCTTCCGCATGATGGATTTGGGGGCCGTGTCCAGGTCGAAGCGCCCCAGTTCCTGCAAGGGCACCATGGCGCCCTGGGGATTTTTGAAATAGAGTTGCCCCAGGCTCAGGGTGGAAGAGCGCCAGGCCAGGGGTGCCCGCAGGAAGATTTCCAGGGGCAGGCGTTCCGGCGTCGCGTGGACCCGGCCCACCGTCTCCCCGGCTTCGGCGATGGCCAGCCCGTTTACGATCTGGGCCTGGCTCAAGCCGCTCAAGGCCGCCTTTTGCCGGTCCACCAGAAAGCGGAACCGGGGCTCCGCAGTTTCCACCGTGGTGTCCACATCCACCACGCCCTTGGTTTTCAAGAAGTACTCTTTGATACGGCCGGCTTCTGAAATGATGCTGTCATAGGAGGCCCCCGGCGGCCCGTAGACCTCGCCCACCAGGGTCTGCAAGACCGGCGGCCCCGGCGGCACTTCGGCGATCTTGAGGCGCACCTTGTGCTTTTTGGCGATCTCCTCCAGGGCCGGGCGGATCCACAGGGTGACGGCGTGGCTATCCGCCGACCGGCGTTCCTTTTCCGCCAGGTTGACGCGAATCTGCCCCACCCACGGGCCTTGCATGAGATAGTAATGGCGCACCAGCCCGTTGAAATCGATGGGGGCATTCTCCCCGGCGAAGGTCACCACGTTGTCCACCTCAGAGACCGAGGTGAGGTAACGCCCGAAATCCTTCAGGGCCTCCTGGGTCGACTCCAGCGGCGTATCGTTGGGGGTGTCCGCCACTATCAGAAAATCATTTTTATTGTCAAAAGGGAGCATCTTCAACGGCACCAGGCCGATAACCGGCAGGAGCACCGAGAGCGCAAACAGGACCACCACCCCCAACAGAAAGAAGTGGCTCAGGCGGCGGTTTTCCAGCAGCGGGGTCATGATCCGCGTGTAGACCCGGTAAACCCAGGTTTCCTCCAGAACAAAGGGTTTTTCCTCTTTGCCGTACTCTTTTTTCAAGAAGTGATAGGTGGCCCAGGGCGTGACGGTGAAGGCGATGGCCAGACTCATGAGCATGGCCAGCGGGACGTTCAACGGCATGGGCCGCATGTAGGGGCCCATCATGCCGGTGACGAAGTACATGGGGATGAAGCTGATGATTACCGTGAAGGTGGCCAGGATGGTGGGCGCCCTGACCTCGTCCACCGCCACTAAGGTGGCCTCGAGCGGCGGATGCTCCCGCAACTGGAAATGACGGTGGATGTTCTCCACGTCGATGATGGGATCATCCACCAACAGGCCCAGGGACAGGATCAGGGCAAAGAGCGTCACCCGGTTGATGGTGTAGCCAAACATCATGTTGCCCGTGAGGGTGATGGCCAGGGTCAGGGGCACCGCCAGGGCCACGATGAGGGCCTCCCGCCAGCCCAGAAATAACGTCAGCAGCACCGTGATGGACAACACCGCGATGAGCAGCTCCCGCATGAGCTCGTTGACCTTCTCATTGGCGGTGGCGCCGTAATCCCGGGTCACTTTCACCCGGATGTCGGGCGGGATGACCTCTTTTTTCAGTTCCTCCATCTTATGCAAAATGCCTTCGGCCACAGTCACCGCGTTGGTGCCGGTACGCTTGGCCACGGCCATGGTCACCGCCGGATAAAACTGGCCCCGGACGTAACCCGGGGGGAGCTCGTCCGCGGGCCCGAACGCGATGGTGCTCAGGTTAACCGGCTCTTCCGGTCCGTCGATGACCTGGGCCACGTCCTGAAGATACACCGGCTTGCCCTGGTTCAGCCCCACCAAGAGGCCGGCCACCTCATCGGCGCTTTTCAAGAACGGCCCGGCCTGCACCACATATTCCCGGTCCTGCCGGGAGAAATGGCCTGCAGGGAGATTGACGTTGCTCACCTCGATGGCTTTGGCCACCGCGGCCAAATCCAGGCCATGCCCGGCCAGGCGGGCCGGATCGGCCACCACCCGAACCTGACGTTTGCGCCCCGCCACCACATAAGAGCGGCCCGTGTCCGGGATGCTTTGCAAGCGGTGCAGCAACTCGTCCGCCACCCGCCTGAGCTCGTAGTCATCCGCCGCATTGCTGTACAGGGTCAGAGTGACGATGGGCACGTCGTTGATATTCATGGGCTTGACCACCCAGCCCGTCACCCCTGACGGCACCTGGTCGATGTTGGAGAAGACCTTGTTATAGACCTTGAACAGGCTGGTCTCCAGGTTCTCCCCCACCTTGAACTTGGCCGTGACGATGGCAAAGCCGTCCCGGGCCTGGGAATAGAGGTCTTCCAAGCCCTCCATCTCCCAGAGCTTCTTTTCCAGGTTGATGACCACCAGGTTTTCCACTTCCTGGGGGGAGGCCCCGGGGAAGCGGATAAGGATGTCCACCATGGGCACCTTGATCTGGGGGTCTTCTTCCCGGGGGGTGTAAATCAAAGCCATGAGCCCTGCCAGCAGGCTCACCAGGATGATAATGGTGGGGAGCTTGGACAGCAGAAAGACCTTGACGAGGCGGGCAGTGGGGCCGAGATGAATCTGGTTCGCATTATCAGGCATAAAAAATTCGGTTATTATGAATTAGTAGGTTCGAAAATTATGCTCTAATCTGGTACCGACACAAAGCAATCTTTCCCCTGGCTTTGTGCCACAATATTCACAGATTACCCTTCCTATATAACTCTGGAAATTATGTTCAAGACGAGAACCTACGCAAAGTAATCTTTCTCCTGGCTCAGAACCACAGTATTTGCAATAGATTTTTCCCTGAAAGGTTTCAAAATTATGTTCTAATCTTTTGCCGACACAAAGCGTTCTTTCTCCTGGTTTGGTGCCACAATATTCACAGATTACTCTTCCTGTAAAACTCTGGAAATTATGTGCAGAACGAGAACCGACACAAAGTAATCTTTTGCCTGGATCAGAACCACAGTATTTGCAATAGATTAATGGTTTTTCAGATTCTTTGGCCAATAATTTAAGGTTATCGGCCAAAGTTTCCGTTTTAGTTTCTGTTGATTTTACTTCCCGGGTAGATGCTTTGTAAGTGATATTGGGTTGTTGAAAATTAGATCTGTCAATAACTGTTTTTATAATGTCATCGTAATTTATTTTATTTTTTTCTTCTCTTCTATATATTTTTTCCAAAAAGTACCAAATTGCTGCTATTCCACCCAATATCGTACATATTGTTAAAAAATTTTCCATATTTCTTAAGCTTGTACCTTAACCAAGATTTCCCGCCTGAGTTAAAATTTTAATTACCTCATTCTCTGGCCTTATTTTCGGCAGGGCAAATTATCTGATCGCCCACCTGCAACCCCGCCAACACTTCCACCTGCTCTTCCACCTGCCGGCCCAGCTTCACCTGGCGCATCTGGGCCGTGTGGTCCACCAGCACCTTGACCATGGTGAGCTGGCCTACGGTGTGCACCGCGTCTTTAGGGATGAGGATGCCCCGGGTTGCTCCCAAGGGCAGGGAGAGCCGGGCGAACATTCCCGGCATCAGGGCTGGGTTGGTGAGCAGCGTGGTGCGCACCTTGAAGGTGCGGCTGCCTGCGGCGCTTATGGGAAAGATTTCGGCCAGGGGGAGGTCCGCCGTAAAATTCACTGCGGGTACGGAAATGTGGGCCACCTCGCCCAATTTGACCTGTTCCCGGTAGTTGTCGTTGACCTCGCCTTCGATCTGGAGCCGGTCGGGGTTATAGAGGGATACCAGGGTTTGGCCGGGCTGGGCCAGGTCCCCCACCGCCACCTTGCGCTCGGCCACGACCCCGGCTTCAGACGCCTTGACCACGGTATAGCCTTTCAGGGTGGCGGCCTCGGAAACCAGCGCCTGGGCCGTCTTGTAGCGGGCCTCCATGGCCCCGAACTCCTGGGGGCTCGCCGCACCTTCCTTGAGCAGGAACTGAAAACGGTGATAGTCGGCCGCGGCCTGCTTCAGTTGCGCTCGGGCCTGGTTGAGCCGGGCCTGGAACTCCGCCGCGGACAGGCTTACCAAGGCGTCCCCCGCTTTGACCCGGGAGCCCGCCTCCACCCAAATCTTCGCCACCCGGCCGGGAACCTGGGAGGATACCTGGGCCAAGCTTTTACTGATCACCGTCCCCAATACTTCAAGTTCCCGGGGAATCTCGGTTTCCTGGACGGTCAGAATCCGGCCCGTTGGCGGGGCGCTGGTCAGTTGCACCAAGCCGGGGGCAATCTTGCCGAAATGGAGCAGCCCCGCCAGCCAGGCCATGAGCACGATGGCCACCAACACCAGGGCGCTCAGTCCGATAATTTTCTTTTTATCTGCCATGGCACCTTGCGGATGCAAGAGTTAGAGGCTGAAAACCCAACATCCTGAAATCCCCCTAAATCCCCCTTTTGCAAAGGGGGACTTTTTCTTCTCGTTCAATTGTTCCCAAAGATGGTGCGTAAGACGCACCCTACTTCCGGCTCTGGTACGACCCCGAATTTTCCTTTGCTAATGCCGGTTTTAAAACTATCCCTTTTCGACAATGAATTTGATTTTGCAAGCATTTCGACAAATTTCTGGGAGCGTCCTTAAATATGGCCAGCCAGTCATCAATATCCTTTTCCGCAGCCTGGAGATTTTCCCGGTCTAAGTCCCAGCGCGGCGCATTGGTGAGGATATATTCCCGGGCGACCTGGCCGACCCGCCGGGTCGCGTCTACGGCTTGCCGCTCTCTGCCACGGGGCCGGAGATGGTTCCCAGGGCCAAGTCCAGCCCCGCCTGGGCCAGGTAGGTGTCAAACAGGGCCGCCACCTGGCTCAGTTCGGCGTTTTTCAGGGCGTCCTCGCCGTTAAGCAGGTCAACCAGGATGGTGAGCCCGGTCTGATACCGCATACGAATCAGCCGCAGGCCCTCGCGGGCTTGGACCACCGCGGTCTGGGCCACCTTCAGGCGCTCATGGGCCGTCTTCAGGTTCAAGATGGCCTCGGTCACCTGATGCCTGACCCGGTCTTCCAGGTCCCGTTTTAAATCCCGGGCCTGAGACTCTTTGGCCCGGGTCTCCCTCACCTTGGCCAGGTCGGAAAGGCCGTTAAACAGATTGAAGTTAAGCAGGGCCATGACGGTGTAGCTGTCGGCGCTGCTGCCAAAGAGGCGCCGTTGGTCCACGTCGTATTCCGCCACCACGTTCAACCGGGGCAGATAATTGAGACGGGCCTTGCTGTATTCTTTCTGAGCCACTCGGGACGCCAGTTCCAACTGCTTGAGGTCCGGCCGCTTTTCCTGAGCCGTTTTATTCAGGTCATCCAGCCTGGGGGGCAGAGGCGCCGGTTCCTTGGGGGCCGGGGCCAAAGGCCGCTCTCCGGTCTCCGGCAGGCCCACCACCCTCCCCAGGAGGCTCTGGGCAATCTTCACCTGGCTGGCTGCGGTCATCTCTTCCTGGGTCAGTTTGGCCAGGTGAACCTCAGCGGACAAGACGTCGGAGTTTACCACGGTCCCGGCTTTAAAGCGGGTTTGGGCGATATGCAGGTTTTCTGTGGCGGTATGCTTCGCCTCTCGCACCACCGCCAGATTCGCCTGGGCCAACTGCAACCCGAAATAAGCCTGGGTCACCTGGAACAACAACTGCTGGCGTGAACTGAGGATATAGGCCGCCGCCATCTCCCGGCTTAACTGGGACTGCTTATAGCCCAGAAAAGCCTCGCCCGCCTGGAACAGGGGTTGGCGCATCACCAAGCCGGTCTGAAAGTTCCCGTAGGCATTGGGGTTGTTCAAGTTATTGAGCAGGAAGTCCTGGCCGGTAAAGACCCGCTGATTCAATTTGCTCATGAAGACCTGGGAGGGCATGTCGGAGAAGGTGTAGGTCTCGTTGAAGTTGACTGTGGGCAGGAACCGGGCCCGGGCCTTGGCGACGTCTGCCTCCGCAGTTTCCATGGTCATGCCCGCGGCTTTGAGCGCCGGGTTGTGCTGCAAGGCCAGGAGCATGGCCTCTCCCAAGGTAAGGGACGGAGCGGCGGCCAGGGCGGTAGCCCCCCAACCGAGAAAAGCCAACAACAGGATAAGTGTGCGCAGCCTCATACCTTCCTACCCGAATATGCTGGCTATTATAATGGCCCTCTTCGCCGCTGACAAGCTTGATCGCCATTAATTAAAAGAAAATACGTGCAAAATTCTGCCTTGCCGGAAAGATTCACCTTGATGGAGAAAATTGCCGGTTTGGGGGCCACAGGCTTAAGTTTGATTTACAGATTCCGGGGCCTATGGTATGGATGAGGAGGTCAAACACGGACCAATTCAGCCGGAGAGGCAGGCATGCGGACTTTTCAGGAGATCAAGGACAACTACCGGTTTTCGGAGCCGGACATCGAGATTTTAAAAAGCCTCTTCCCTATGCTGGAGCCCCACGCCGACCGCATCGTGACGGACTTCTACAACCTGTTTCTGCAAATCCCCGACACCGCCAGGTTTCTGAAAGATGAGGTCAAGTTGGCGAGGCTCAGGACCCAACACCGGGATTGGCTGCTGGCCATGTTTCAAGGCCCTTACGATGAGCGCTACTTCCAACGCCTCCAGCGGGTGGGCCATGCGCACGTACGCATCGGTCTGTCGGCCCACTTCGTCTATGTGGGGATGAACCTGATCCGGCAGGACCTCCACCAGATTATCCATACGGAAGTGGACCCCCGGCAGCGGGAGAGCGCTTTCAGTGCGGTGGAAAAAATCCTTGACCTGAACCTGGATATCATTGCCCGGACTTACCACGAAGAAGAGATTCGCCGGGTCTTCCTCTCCCAAAAGCTGGACTCCTTGCTGATCCGCTTCTCCCAGCGCTTTACCTTCGGCCTCAACATCCTCCTGGTGGTGGGCCTCCTGGGCCTGTCGCTGGGGGCGGTAGGCCTCGTCGTGCAGGACGTGATCCACATCGCCCAGGGGAATCTTTCCCACGGCCTGGTGAGCGCCATGGGCTCCGTGCTTATCCTGTGGGTGGTCATCGAGTTGCTGGACATGGAGATCGACCGCCTCAGGGGCGGCGCCTTCAAGCTGCAACTCTTTGTGGGGTTAGCCCTGGTGGCCTTTATCCGGAAGGTGCTGGTGGCATCGCTGACGTCCCATGACCTGTGGACCGAAGGGCTTTACCTGGCGGGCATCCTGGTATGCGGGTCGATCTTCTGGCTGGTCTCCCGGGCGGAAAACTCCAAAAGGTAATAACTTGCCATTTCGATCTGGCCGCGGTCTGTCGGCCGCCGATGGGCAAGAAGCCGCGTTTCCGGAAAATGCATTAAAGTTCCGGTCTCAGCCTGTCGATATAGATAATAATAGCCAGGGCAGCACTATTCATAGCGTTCAGAGAGCTATCTTTGGTAGCCGCAGGCTTTAGCCTGCGCCTGCACAGGCGAGACGCCTATGCCACCATTTGAATGCGAGTTGGTATCACATTCGCCTGGGCTAAGATTATCCTCGAAAGGATTACTGCAATGAGCACTAATTTCCGTGATCTCATTCAAAAGGCGATTGCCATCGAGGCCAAGATGGCTGAATTTTATGGAACCATGACGACAAAGGCGACCACTCCGGAAACCCGGGAGATCTTCAAAATCTTGGCCGGCGAAGAAGAAGAACATCGAGCCTTATTGGAGGCCTACCTGGAAAAAGGCGTATTTCCCAAAATTCCTCGAATCAATGCAGCCGATCTCGAACCGACGGTAAAGATGGTTGCTTCAATTACCCCGGATATAACGCCCACCGATGCACTGGCCTTCGCGATCCGGTCGGAGGAATACCAACATCGGTTTTACAAGAAGCTGGCCTCGGAATATCCTCTCGGCTTGACTCAAAAATTTCTGGAGAGAATGGCGGACATGGAACTCGTCCATAAAGACAAAGTTGAAAAGCTCCACCGGTGGTTTTCGCGAGTTCAGGGATAATTGCTCAACGACACGTAACTATACATAGCGTCAATAATTTAACATATTTATCTTTGCGCCCTCTGCGCCTCTGCGGTGAAAAATAATTAACCGCAGAGGCGCAGAGAACGCAGAGAGCGCTTATGTTCAATTACTTATAGCAGTTGCCAAAAATTCTTTCTGATTGCTGGATTTCTAAATCCCCCTAAATCCCCCTTTTTCAAAGGGGGACTTTTAAAGCAATTCCGCTAAGTTCCCCCCTTTGGAAAAGGGGGGTTAGGGGGGATTTAGCTTCTTAGACAATGTGCCTTAAAGGAAAAAACTTTTGGCAAACGCTATAAGTCATTGCGCATAAAGGCGATTTCTGCATCTCGCGCCGTTATTTCAATAAGCCGATACCAGCCAGGTTTGGGCGATAAGATCATAGAGTTCCACCTTAAGCCCGGACTTAGCCGAAATTTCTCTGCCGAATTCCATATAATCCCGTTGCGTTAAAGTCCCGTAAGGCGGCCAGGGGGGAACGCCTGCGCCTTCAGGTTGGCCGGTTTTAGCGAAGTTGGTCCAATAAATCATGATCTGGTCCGAGAAGCGCCAATCGTCAAAGCCGAAGCCCAGGAGAATTTTGGTGAACCCGAATACCGAAAATATTTCGGCCCCGTGCACCACGCCAAGTTGATCATTGGAGAGCCGCTGTTTGGTTGAGTCCTCGGCCAGGATCTCCGTGGCCCACGCTGGAGCCCGGCGGGTGAAGCGATAGAACCAGGCCGGCTGCTGCACGTTTAAGGCTGTGCCTGCCATATAATTGGCCCAGGCGCCGAACCATTTGGCCGAGATCAGTTGATCCAGGCAAGGCCACAGGTCTTTAGGGGATGTAACCGGTAAAAGCTGCAAGACCCTGGCCGCATTCTTCCCGAAGGTCGCGTCCAGGTGCTGGCGGTAGGCCTCCGGGCTGCTGAATTGGGGCATGAGCCAGGGCAGAAAGATAGTGCTTTCATTGGCGGTGACGCCGGTGAGCAACGGCACCGGATGCCGCCGTCCCTGGCCAAACAGCCTGACGGGATGATCGGGAATCAGCCAACCGTCCACGGTGGGACAACACACGAGATGCAGAACTTCTACACCAAGCGACTCCTCCAGTGTGGCGGCCGCAATGGCAAGCCGGTCCCAGGGGACCTGGCGCAAGGCCGGCGCCACGTCCGGGGCCGGGGCTATGCCCAATTCCCCGGCCAGCCGCACCCCTACCGTTTCCGCCGGGATCACCCCCACCTGTTCGTGGCGCAGGGGCCGCAGGCACCCCACCACTGCCGGACTTTCAGCAATGGCCGCGTGAAACAGGCCTTGGGCCAGGGGACTTACCAGGAGCAAACTGACACTTGCGGCTCCGGCGGACTGGCCGAAAATGGTTACTCTATGGGGATCGCCGCCAAACTGGGCGATATTGCGCTGCACCCAGTTGAGCGCCGCCACCTGGTCAAGGAGCCCGTAGTTTCCCGAAACCTGGTGGGGCGATTCGGCTGACAGACTTGGATGGGCCAAAAAACCCAGGACCCCGAGGCGGTAGTTGAAGGTGACCACCACCACCCCTTTGTCGGCGAGGGCGGCGCCGTCATAGAGTTCGTCGGAGCCGCTGCCGTACATAAAGGCCCCGCCGTGAATCCAGACCATCACCGGCAGCCGTTCGCCCACATTTTTGGCCGGGGTCCAGACGTTGAGAAAGAGGCAGTCCTCGCTCATGGCCCCGGAATAACCCGGCTGGAGGCAGACTGGCCCAAAGGTGTCGCACCGGCGCGGCGCGGTCCAGGGAGTTACCGGCTGCGGAGGCCGCCAGCGTAATGGGCCTGTGGGCGCCGCGGCGTAAGGAATGCCCCGGTAAACGCCATCGGGATGGCGCAGGATGGGGCCGCTATCAAGCGGGATCACCCCCCGGTCCCCGCTCTCACAACCGCTGAGCAGGAGGACCATGACTAGGGCGAAGCAAGTCGATTGAATTTTAAAGGACACTTAACAACCTCTCACCTCCTTCCCCGTTGTGGCGTCTTCGCGATAATATTGAAGGTGGGTGAGGGGTAATTTTCACGGGATGAGCGTGTATTTCATTTATTGGAGATTCCGGCTTCATAACGGACTTGTATTCCGTTTTGGTAGGGTTCATGTATGGAGCAACGTAGCTATTAATGTCACTATCAGGGTCATTTCAGACGAACTGGACCATCAGGATTATCTGCTTGACTACTAATATATGTTACCATATCTTTGAAATTGGCAACATATTTTGGATCAGTGCATACAGTGTCTTTAAGATTGGCGGTTAAAATATTTTTAAATTTTATTGTGATTTGATTGCCGCGTTGGGCAGTATATTTGGTTGAAAGTTCCCCTGAAGCCGCTGGGCCAGTAGAGACGGGAGTCATTTCTACCTTCAAACCGCCACTTTGGTCCCCAGAGGCGGCGATGTTAAAAGTTACCTGCACTTCGTCAGTAATCAGACCTGTCCGTAAACGTCCTTGGGCGTCTCGCATTTCAACAAGTCCTCTTCCCACAGATTTCATTGCTTCTTCTAAGGTTATTTCACTAGGCCTCGGAACCACCGTCGTTGCACAGCCAACAAGATTAATAGTGAGTAACAAGATAACTAAATTCTGCAATTTAATGGCCATTTTCGCCCCCCCATTCTTGAGGTTGATATATAAAACTTAGATTTTTTAAATACTTTTATATAATAGCATTAGTTTTTTAATGTAATCTTAATCATCAAATCTCTCCCTCGGCAACTTTCCTGCTTGGCAGGCTCAGCCCCGGCTCACAACCACCTCAATCAGTTCCGAGGTTTTAAGCGGCATCGGGAAGGTGCAATAAGGCGCGAGCCTCTGGAAAAATTCCTCGGCATTGAAGGCGATTTCAGGTGCGATGACTCCCTTGTTGGTGACCCGCCCCTGGAGCAGGAGGCGTGTCCCCAGGGCCAGCGGAATGCCGGTGGCATTCGCCATGCCCGGAGGTGTGGCTTTTATGGAGGTTGCCACCAGAGCGGGTCTGCCGTCTTTGGCGCCTTTGGCGAGGGCAAAAAAGAGGGGCAAACGGGGAGTGCCGGCCACCCGTTTCGACTCCGAACTACTTTGGGCGGAATCCTCCGCCAGGATTTGCGCAGCTTCTTCCAGCGTCAGCCGGCTTTGGTCAATCTGGCTGGCGAGCCTTCTGAAACTGCCGATCCACGCACCGGGCATGACCATAACGCAGTAGGAGCGCGGCAGGTCCGGAAAGGAATAATGGAAGGACACCGGCTCCGGATGCCCCACGGTATAAACGACTCTGGTCCCCCTGCCGGGGTACTCCAGGGTGACGTCTGACAGGGGCTGATGCTCGACCAATTTCCCCCGGTCGCACTCCAAAATGGTGCCGGAGCACTGCTGCATCCAGTGAACCGCCGCGGCGGAATAGGCGACTCGCTCATCGCCGCCGGCGTCTTCTTCGATATTCCACCCTGCCACCAACTCCTCAGTCCGGTCCAGTTCGGCCCTGGCCCGCGCCGCCAGCATACTGGTGATCCCGGGGCTCGCACCTAACCCCACGATGGCGGTGATTCCCGCGGCTTGGGCCCGGTTGTTAAGCTCATGCATCGCCTTGGTCGGCTCCGGGTCATCGCAGATATCAAGGTAATCGATCCCCGCTTCCAGCGCGGCTTTAAATACCGTGACGCCGAAACGGAAAAACGGTCCGACACAGTTCATGACCACATCCGCCTGGCGCATCAAAGCGACCAGCTCGCTGCGGTTAGTGACGTCTATGCCGGTACCCCGAGCCTTATCACCACACAATGCCGCTTTCTGTTGGGCCGCCTTAAGGTCAAGGTCGGCAATAATCACGCTTTCCACTTCCTCAAAAGAGGCAATTGTGGCCGCGGCTATGGTCCCCATGGCGCCTGCGCCCAGCGCCAGAACTCGTTTCTTGGTCATTTTTTCTCCGGTCAGTAACTATTACTATATGATTGCTGAAAAACGGTTTTATTGTCATCCTGAACGCAGTGAAGGATCTCAAGTTATTAAAAATGCGAGATTCTTCGCTCCGCTCAGAATGACAATTCAGGGAAATGGGAAGTTCTTCAACCGTCTGCTATGGCCTGGTGAGGATCAGCATTTTTAGACCTAACCATTCCTCTGATCTAATCGGAAGATTTTGCTTTATCTTAAAAGAATAGTGGAGGTAGAGAGTTCGTCGGAGCAAGCGAGGCTAGGCGCTTACTTGCTTTCTTTGGTGGGCTCTGAAGTTTCCGGAGGTTCCGAAAGTTTTGAAGGCTCAGAGGTTTCCGGCTCGGGAGGGGCTGTAAGCGGGGCGGATGGCAGTAACTCTTCTGCGACCTCCGGACGGTCGGTGAAGCGGTGCGGCAGTCTGATGATCACGGTGGTGCCCCGGCCCACCTGGCTATCCAGGGTAATGACGCCCCGGTGTTCGTCCACGATCTGGCGCACGAACACCATCCCCAAGCCGGTGCCGCCGATCTTGGTGGTATAAAACGGCACGAAGACCTTTTCCACCACTTCCGGGGACATGCCCCGGCCCGTGTCGTGGATGATCAACACCGCAAATTTATCCTCTTCGGCAGTGCGCACCAGCACAGTGCCCCCAGGCCGGGTGGCCTCCACCGCATTGCGCACCAGGTGAGCCAGGGCCACCTTCAGGAGATGCATGTTGAAGCGGCCCACCAGGGGCGTGGGGCAGATTTCCGTCACCAGGGCGATGTTCTTGGCCCGCATTTCCGGAAGCAGCAACTGCAGGGTGCTGCGAATGATCTCGTTCAAGTCCTCTTGGGCGAAAAATGACGTCTTTCTCTGGGCCAGGGTCTCGAAGCGCTCCACCATCTGTTCGATGCGCCGGGCTTCCTCGGCGATGGCCGTGGCCCAGGCCCGGCTGGGGTCATCTTCGTCCGTTTTCCGCAAGAGACGATGGCTAAAGCCGCCGATGACATGCAGGGGATTGCGGATGCCGTGGGCCATGCCCAAGGCCATCTCCGACATGGTGCGCTCCATCACCAGGGCTTCCATCTCCCTGTTCAGGGCCAGAATCTCATGGCTGGTTTCTTCCAGGTGGTGATGATCCGCCTCCATGCGGCGATACAGGCGCTGAATTCTATGGAAAAACAGGGTGATGGAGGCGATGCCCACATAGACCACGGTATCGAAACCGCCGAAAATCCGCTGGACCAGAGCTAGGTTGGGCAGGTTCCAATAGGTGATAAGATCAGCCAGGGTATGGGAAGTGATATGGGTAATGGAAAAAATCAGAAAGATAATGGCGAGCCAGTTGAGGAATAGCCATAAGGCATTTTCCGGGTCCTGATCTACCAGCCGATAGCTCAGGCGCAGGGAGAGGATGCTTAAAATGAGCACAGCAAGCGAACACAGGTATCCCAGAATCCACAAGGGAGCGAGGGGCAGGGCGATCATTTAATCGCTCCGGGCTTGCGGGCGAGAGCCCTGAGGCCCAGATAAAACATGAGAAAAGCCGGCACCAAGAGAACAAAGTGATCAATCTTGGTGACATAGACCAGCCAGGTCTGAAAGCTGTCCATGAGGAGCAGCCGCCCCCAGCCCTGGCCCATGATCACGGGATTTCCCAGGGTCCAGTCGGCAAAATGGCCGACAAAGGCATCAAAGTTCCACAGGGCTAAGAGCGCCCAGGCCCACACCAGCAGCCGGAAACCACGAAACTTTTGCAACTTGGCGTGAAAAATTTCCTGGATAAAAAAGAGCATGCTCAAGCCAAAGAGCAGGTGCGCGATCTGGTGGACATAGGAGCCCTGGGTGCCAAAATTATACCAGGTGGCCCATTGGGCCAGGGCATGGCTCGGCATAAGCATAACGAGGAGGAAACCCGTAGAGCCCAACCAGACCAATCGGCGCCTCATATCTTCAGGCCTCTCTTGGTGCTATTGTGAGCATATTCGCGGGAATTGTCAATTATAGCGTTTGCCATAAATTTATGCCGCTGGCTGATTTTTAAATCCCCCTAAATCCCCCTTTTTCAAAGGGGGACTTTATAAGTAATTCCTTATAGTTCCCCCCTTTAACAAAGGGGGGTTAGGGGGGATTTGGGGTGTTAAAGTATCTCCTAATTACGGAAAAAACTTTTGAGCTTCTTGCAAAATTGCCGGACATTATGGAATCGCAGAATTCAGCCTATATGAGCACAGGCTGGAAAGCCTGTGCTACCGGGGAATTTTTAAATACCCATATAAAGTTTCGGC
>JBAZPO010000029.1 GCA_041648175.1 Desulfobaccales bacterium
CTGCATGTGCGGCCACCATGAGGGCGGACACATAGGTCCGCCCCTACAAAAACAAAATTACCTGTATGAGCGCAACTTGGTATAAGGGGTTGGGGATGGGGGTTTGGGGGAAGGGGGAGGGGCTGTCCGCCCCTCGCCTCTTCCCCCAAGCTTATTTTCCGCCAACCCGTTCCGGACCGGCGGTCATGGGTTTGCCGGTGGCCGCGGCGATGGCCCGGAGCATGCCCGGATAGAGGTTCTTGTGGAAAGGGTCGAGCGCGTACCAGTAGGCGATGCCCGCAAGGCCCCGGGGCAGGAAGCGCGCGGTCTGGGTAAGTTCGGTGCTGCCGTCGGGTATGGGGGAGAGGCGGAATTCCAAGGTGGCCTCGCCCGGCAGCTTCATTTCGGCCAGCAGCAGCAAGCGCCGGTTAGGGTCGATTTCCAACACCCGGAAAAAATCCAGGGCGTCGCCCACCTGGAGTTCGGTGGGGTGGCGGCGGCCGCGCCGCAGTCCCGAGCCTCCCAGGAGACGGTCCACCCCGCCCCGAATGGCCCACAAGGAGTCGCCGTAGTACCAGCCCGTCTGTCCGCCGATCTGGGTGACAACCTGCCAAACCTCTTCAGGGGTGGCCGCAAGAAGCACCCGGTAGCCCAGGCTGAGCACGGTGCCCCCGGCGTAGCCGGCGTCGCCGCAGGAGACCCATTCCGGAGGAGCCAGGGAGCCGGCGTCGCTCCAGCAGGTTTCCACCCGTTGCTGGGCGATCCTTTGCAGGGCCAGCCGGATGGTCTGACGGCAACTGAGCAACTCCTGGGGGATGAGGTCCCGGATGCGATTATCCTGGCAGACCACCGGATTGGCCAGGCCTGCGGCCAAGGGCTGGGCCAGGGAGGCAGGAATGGGGGTCACCAAGTGAATCCAGTAGGAACTGAGCCGGGGAGTGAGAACCGGCACCGGAATGACCAGGCGCCGGTGGAGGTGGGCTTCTTCGGCATAGATATCCATCAGTTGCCGGTAGGTCACCACTTCCGGTCCCCCGATGTCAAACGTCTGCCCCCTGGTCTCGTCGCGTACCAAGCAGCCAATCAGATAGGTGAGAACATTGCGGATGGCAATGGGCTGGACCGGGGTGTGCACCCATCGGGGAGTGATCATCACCGGCAGGCGGTCCACCAGGTAACGCAATATTTCAAAGGCCGCGCCACCGGACCCCAGGATCATGGCGGCACGCAGAATCGTGCTGGGAACGGCCCCCGATTGCAGAATCCGGGCCACTTCATGGCGGGAACGCAGATGCTCGCTTAAGTGGGGGTCGTCCTCGCCCCCCAGGCCGCCTAAATAGATGATGCGGTCAAGGCCAGCCTCTGCCGCAGCCCGGACCATATTTTGGGCAGCCTGGCGGTCGGCTTCCGGGAAGTCCCGGGCTGCCGCAGTCATGGAGTGCACCAGGTAAAAGGCCGCCCAGCAGCCTCGGGTTGCCTGGCGCAGCGATACTGCGTCCATGACGTCTCCCTGGGCCAGCTCGATGAGGGGATGGTTGCCCCAGGGCCGACTGCGCAATTTGTCCAGAGAACGTCCTAAGGCTCGGACCCGGCACCCCGCCGAAAGGAGCCGGGGGACCAGGCGGCCGCCCACGTAGCCGGTGGCGCCGGTGACCAGAAGCGGTTTTGGGTTCATGGAATAATGCCTCCCTCTCCCCCCCCATGGGACCTTTGGTAAGGGAGGCGCCCAAGCTGACCTGGGCGGAAAATGGCGTTCCCAAGCTGGAGTTGGGGAACGAGGGCCAAAAAAACGGTGTTTTCATGGCTTATAGCGTTTGCCATAAATTTATGCCGCTGGCTGATTTTTAAATCCCCCTAAATCCCCCTTTTTCAAAGGGGGACTTTATAGGTAATTCCTTATAGTTCCCTCATTTACCAAAGGGGAGTTAGGGGGGATTTTGGGTGTTAAAGTATCTCCTAATTACGGAAAAAACTTTTGCCATTCGCTATAAAATCACCCTAAACTGCCCAAAAAATCGCTGAAAATGGCCGGGCGCGGGCCGTTTTTGGGGGCAACCCCGGCACATGTGCCGGGACATTGCCGAGGTGCCCTCGCCATATACCCGGCCTGAACCCGCGTGCATGCGTGTTCCGGTCGACGTTGTGCCAAGGTTGTACCAGGGTTGTGCCGACCCTGTCCCGAGGTAAATATTCGGCTTTCGCAAGACTTAGCCAGTAATATCAACGGATTAATGGGGCACCGGCATCCTTGTGCCGGGACACGGTACAGGGGGGACGGCTGGAGGCTGGCAATAGTCCACAACTTGATCTTAAATGTCCCACTTCTATCCCGGCAAGGCATGGTGACAGCATAAACGCGGAACCGGGAGGGCAACCAGCAGCGCTGAGAAAGATGACACGCTTTTCATGCGGGCAGGAGCAGGGTTGTGCGCCACTACCCTAAAATATGGCGAGGAAGGATTGATCACGGCTTCAAATCAACACCACGTTGTCCTTTTGAAGTACTCAAGTGATAGAGCAGATAGAAAAGCAGAAGGCGGGATGCGCTACGCTTTCCCGCCCTACCCCCTCACCCTACCCTCTCCCACAAGGGGAGAGGAAAATTAGAGGAAAAAACTTTTGGCAAGCGCTATAACGCATTGCCTAACATCGAATAACTTTTTGGCTTTCACTGCAAGCCGCAGCCCCGGCAAACCCTCACACATGGTTGCGAAGCTGCAATTCCACCGGATGGGGGTGGAGGTAAGACTGCTCTTGCAGGTAAGGCTGATGATATTTGCGGACATAATGATTGATCAAGGTGACGGGCACCACCAGAGGCACGTAGCCTTGATGATAATTATCGATAATCTCAAGTAATTCCTGCTTTTCCTCAGCCGACAGATCCTGCTTGAAATACCCCATCAGATGATGCAAGACGTTGGTGTTTTTCTTGGGGGTGGCTTTCAGGCGCAGCGCCTCCATGAGCCGGGACTGATAGCGCTCATAGAGTTCCGGCGCCGGCAGCTCTTTGGCCTGCGCCACCAGTTTGCCCAGCTCCCGGTAATGCTCGGCACTGTGGGCCAGGATAAGCAGTTTGTGCCGGGTATGGAAGGCTACCAGGCCGCCGCGGCCGGGTGACGCGGCCAGGAGTTCCCGCCAGCGCTGGAATACGAAAATGCGTTCGATGAAGTTTTCCCGGAGCCCGGGATCATGCAGGCGGCCTTCGTCTTCCACCGGCAGGAGTGGGAAGCGCTCCATGAATATCCGGGCAAACAGCCCTACTCCCGTGGTCACCGGTGCGCCCCGGGCCGGCTCATTATAGACCTTGACCCGCTCCATGCCGCTGCTGGGGGATTTGCTCTTAAAAATGAAGCCGCACAAATCTTCCTGGGCCAGTTCCCGCACCCGGTTTTCGGCCCATTTTACCAGACGTTCCGTGTGATCGATCTTGGTGCGGACGGTCACGAGGCGGGGGGCAGAGGGTTCGCCCACCAGGCGCATGGCTTCCCGGGGCACTCCCAGGCCACACTCCATTTCGGGACAGACAGGGATAAATTCCACATAGTGGCCCAGGGTACCGGTGATGAAGCGGTCTAACTGGTGGCCGCCGTCGAACCTGACCTGCCGGCCCAGCAAGCAGGCGCTGATTCCCAGCCGGATTTTTTGCATAAGGATGCTCCTGCAAGCGCAGCCCAGGCTGCACATTCACGGTGATGGCGATTTTTTTGGCAAAATCTGTTGCTTATAGCGTTTGCCATAAATTTATGCCGCTGGCTGATTTTTAAATCCCCCTAAATCCCCCTTTTTCAAAGGGGTACTTTATAAGTAATTCCTTATAGTTCCCCACTTTACCAAGGGGGGGGTTAGGGGGGATTTGGGGTGTTAAAGTATCTCCTATTACGGAAAAACTTTTGGCAAACGCTATATAAGGAAATGCGTTCAAATAGGTAATTTAGTAGCCGCAGACTTTACCATGAAAATCCAAGTTCCCCTAAATCCCAGCAGTGTCGGTTTGGTTTTTGCAAATGAGGAAGTTCGTTGGGCGTAGTCCAACAGCTCAAAAATTCGCTGCGCACTTCCGGCTCCGAGAAGATTACTTCCCCCTCACCCTAACCCTCTCCCCCATCGGGGAGAGGGGAAAAAGTGGAACCGATTTAATGCCTTATGGTTACTAAAACGGCTACATCTCCTACCCCCTCTCCACCCGCTTCGGGGGGAGAGGGCTGGGGTGAGGGGGGCAGAACAACCTCATGCAATTTTCTAACCGGACACTGCTGCCTAAATCCCCCTTTTCCAAAGGGGGACTTTATACCGAGTTGCGTTCAAAGGGCAAATTTTAACAGGCGGAGGCTCTGGCCTATGCCTGCACAGGCGAGACGCCTGTGCCACCATTTGAAGGCGAATTGGTATTAAACCCCCCTTTGCAAAGGGAGCAGAGAGTTTTTCATCCCTGAGAGTGAGAACACTTTCGGTTCATGATTGAGGTTCTTGCAAAAAGCCGTTTTGTCATCCTGAGCGAAGCGAAGGATCTCGTATTTTCACCCACTTATGAGATTCTTCGGTCGCTTCGCTCCCTCAGAATGACAGGCGGGGAGATATTTGCAAGAGGCTCAAAAGTTTTCTCTTATTAACCCCTCACCCTACCCTCTCCCACAAGGGGAGAGGAGAACTAGAGGAAAAAACTTTTGGCAAATGCTATAAACCCCCCTTTGCAAAGGGAGCAGAGGGGTTTTTCATCCCTGGGAGTGAGAACACTTTCGGTTCATGATTGTTAAGCTTGTATGGCTCGTTTAAATTTACCTTTATGAGCGCCACTGGGTATTATACCAAGTTGCTGTCATAGAAGTAAGAATAGCTCCGGTTTTATAGGTCGTATCTATATGTGCGAGTGTAACAAGGGCGGACACATAGGTCCGCCCCTACAAAAACTATAATTACCTTTATGAGCGCCACTGGGTATTCGTCACCTTATTGCTGATTTCCACAAATTCCGCCACGCTCAAGGTTTCGCCCCGGCGCTTCAGGTCGATGCCCAGATCGGCCAGAAGGGGGCGCATCGCCTCTGAGGTAAGGCCGAAGGTTTCGGCATGGGCTGCCAGGGTGTTGTTCAAGGTTTTGCGGCGATGGCCGAACGCGGCTTTAACCAGTTGGTGCAACAAGGTCTCGTCATGCGCTTGAGGATTGGGCGCCTCCGGCAGCAGCCGCACCACCACCGAATCCACCTGGGGCGGCGGATAAAAATTGCCCGGTGAGAGCGAAAAGAGCCGCGTTACCCGAAAATAATACTGCCCCAAAACGGAGAGAATCCCGTAATCCTTGGTGCCGGGCAGCGC
Organism: Desulfobaccales bacterium; assembly: GCA_041648175.1. NCBI lineage: Bacteria > Pseudomonadati > Thermodesulfobacteriota > Desulfobaccia > Desulfobaccales > Desulfobaccales bacterium. The sequence continues at coordinate 5,295 of JBAZPO010000029.1, forward strand.
GGTGAGGCGCGCCCCCACTTCCAGTTGCATCATGAGAACGGCCCGGCTGATGGCCGTGATATGCTCAATCAGCCTGAACAGCAGAGGAGAAGTGATTTGATAGGGCAGGTTGCCCACCACGACCAGGGGCCGGCCCGCGGCCTGGCTGGCTTCTTTAAAGTCGAATTCCAACACATCCTGGCAGACGATTTCGACCTCGGGAACCTCGTGAAACAAGTCTTCTTGAAGAAATCTGGCCAGGTCGGGGTCCCGTTCCAGGGCGATGACCCGGTGGGCGGCCTGGGCCAGGAAGGTGGTAAGCGCCCCTAACCCCGCGCCGATCTCCAACACCGTGTCCTGACCCTCCAGATCCAGGGCCGCGACAATGCGCCGGGCCTGGTGCGGATGGAGCAGAAAGTGTTGCCCCAGGGCCTTCTTAGGCTTCTGGCCCAGACGCAGCAGGAGGCTTTTGGGAGAGGTTGAAGACATCGAGAGCCCTTTGGGCTTTGCGCCGTTGATAGCGCCGCACGATCCACAGAGTCAGAAAATAGGCCACGATGGCCGGAGGAATGGCGATGATGATGCCGCCCACTTGCAGGGCCAGGCCCCCCTGCCAGAGGACGCAGAGCCACGCTTTAAAACTGAAAGTCTCCGGAAAGACCAAGGGCTTGCCGCGATACAGCAGGAATTGACCTACCTTATAAGCGGTGATGTAGATGGGCGCGATGGTCAAAGGGTTGCCGGCCTGGAGGCCGATTATGGCGGTAACCGGGGAGACCCGGAAGAGCGCGGCCAGAGACAGGGTGGCCACCAGATGGAAGGGGATGGTGGGGGTGACACCGATGAATACCCCCAGGGCCATGCCCCAGGCAATTTTGCGCGGGTCTTCCTGGAGGCGGAGGAATTTCAGCCATTGGTAGCGGAGAATGCGTCGTAAGCTCATAGAAAAATTAAGGGGAAGATTCCCGGCCGGCGCCGGCCCCTTCCTCCTTGAGCACGCGGCGCAGCACCTTGCCCACCAGGCTCTTGGGCAACTCGGTGCGAAATTCGATGATCTTGGGCACCTTGTAGACCGCAAGCAACCGGCGGCAATGGGCCTCGATGTCAGCCTTGGTCAGCCGCGCCCCATCTTTGGCCACGATGACCACTTTCACGGTTTCCCCCCGGTAAGCATCGGGCACTCCGAAAGCTGCGGCCTCCTTGACGCCGGGGTGCTGATAGAGCACCTCTTCCACTTCCCGGGGGTAGATTTTGTAGCCTCCGGCGATGATCAAATCCTTTTTGCGTTCTACGATATAAAAATAGCCGTCCTCATCCATGCGGGCCAGATCCCCGGTGTAAAGCCAGCCGTCCTTGAGGACCATGGCCGTCTCCTGGGGGTTGTGCCAATAGCCATCCATGACCTGGGGGCCAAAGATGACCAGTTCCCCTTCTTCGCCGGGCGGCATCTCCCGGTTGCCGGTTTCCGGGTCCATGATCTTCGCCAGGGTGCTGGGCAGGGGCAAGCCCATGCTGCCGGGCGGCCTTTTGCCCTGGACGGGATTAAGATGGGTGATGGGTGCGGCTTCGGTCAGGCCATAGCCCTCCATCATGGTGCAGCCGCTCAAGGCCTCGAAGCGGTCCCGGACTTCCAGGGGCAGGGGGGCCGAGCCGCTGATACAGGCCCACAAGGCGGATAAGTCAAGCTTGGGCAGACGGGGGTCGTTGATCAGAGCCACAAACAGGGTGGGGACCCCGGGCAGCATGGTGGGCCGGTATTTTTGCATGGCCTTTATGAAACTGTTGATCTCAAAGCGGGGCAGCACGATAATCGTGGCTCCCTGGGACATGGGCCAGTTGAGACAGGCGGTGAGCCCGAAGGAGTGGGAAAATGGCAAGAGGCCCATGACGCGCTCTTCATTGTACCGCACCCGGGACAGCCAGGCGCTGATCTGGGCCACATTGGCCATGAGATTGCCGTGCGTCAGCATGGCGGCCTTGGGGGTGCCGGTGGTGCCGCCGGTATATTGCAGGACCGCCAGGTCCCCGGGTTCCGGCAGGGTTGTATCGGTCAAAGGGGGATGTTTCAGCAACTGCCGCCAGGAGGAGCGCTCCGGCGCGGGCTCAAATCCCAGGGCCAGGCCGTCTCTCCGGGCTTTGAAAGGATAGAGCCACGAAAGGAGCCAGGGGAGGCTATCCGTCAGGCTGGTAATGATGGTTTGGGTCAGATCTACCTGCTCCTTAATCTCCTGAAGTTTCGGGAGAAAATGGTCCAGCACTATCAGCCACTTGGCGCCCGAGTCGGCAAGTTGGTGTCCCAATTCCTTGGCGCTGAGGAGGGGATTGAGCATCACCGCCACCGCGCCCAGTCGCAGGACGGCATGGTAGGCGATGACCAGTTGCGGGGTATTGGGCAGGAAAATACCGACACGCGCCCCTTTGGCCAGACCCAGGTTCATGAGGGCGTGGGCCAGGCGGGCGGTGAGCGTGTTCAGTTCGCCATAGGTGAAGGTCCGGCCGAAAAAGACCAGGGCCGGGGCTTGGGGAGATCGCTCTGCCGCGTGCAGTAAGAGGAACGGCAAGGAGGTTGTGACGGGCCCCACCGTCAGGGGCACTCCCGGGTCATAATGGCGTGCCCAGGGGAAGGTCATCAATCATCTCCCCTAATGCTGGTGAGAGCCTCCTTCCTGACATTCCGAGCAGGTGCAGGCTTCATGCTCTTTGAGATCCTCAGGGGTCGCCTCCCGCACCTCGCGGATGGTAAAGGAAACTTCCAGGTCTTTGCCCGCCAGGGGATGGTTAAAGTCGATGAGCACGGTTTCGGGCCGCACTTCCTGAATAATAAAGAATACCGGTTGGCCGTCTTCGTTTTCGGTCTCGAATACCAGACCCGGCTTTACCTCCACCTCCGGAGCGAAGTCGGAGCGAGGGACTTCCATAAGCAGTTCGTCGTCAAATTCGCCGTAGGCCTCCTCGGCAGAAAGGTTAATTATTTTGCCTTCACTTTCTTCCATGCCGATCAAGGCTTCCTCCAGGCCCGGAGGCATCGCTCCCCCGCCCATACAGAAAGAAATTTCTTCCGGCTTTCCATCGGGGGGATAAGTCTCTTCCTCCCCGAGGTTGATCAGATATTCGATGGTCACAAAGGAACTCTTATCAATTTTCATGGTGTTCTCCTGAGGCCGGAGGCAGCCAGCCCCTTAGTAGATAACTATAAAGATATGCGAAACCTCATCCAGAGCCAGGGCAGGCCGCCGGAAAAGGCCCGCAAAAGAGGGTCTTCGAGTCTGTTTAACGTTTGGTGCCCATAATGATTCGGCCGGTATTGAGCAGATTGCACGGTACGGTCTTTTGAACGGCAATGCCCACGTCTTTCATAACCCGGATGACATCCAGATCGGTGGTGAAACCGACGCGGACAAAAACCGGGGCCATCACGTCTTCGACGCGGCCCCACAGGCTGCCGTTTTGGGACCTGGTGTGATTAACCGCGATGATCTGACCGCCGGGCTTGACCACCCGGTGGATCTCCCGGCAGACTTTGTGAGGATCTTGGACGGTGGTGATGACATACGCGGCCATGACGAGGTCGAAATGGTTATCGGGAAAGTCCAGACGGGAGGCGTCCATGACGTGTAAGTCAAATCGGCTGCCGCTGTTGAGATGGGCAGCTTTTTTCCGGGCCTGGGCGATCATGGCATGGGAAATGTCTATCCCCACAAACCGGGTTTTGGGAGGGTAGAATTCCAGGGTGTTGCCAGGACCTACGCCAATCTCCAAGACCTTCTGGTGAGGGGTTCTGGGCACGTACTTGAAAGCTTGCCGGCGGCCGGGGCCCAGGATTTTACCGAAGACATAATCGTAGAAGGGTGAATAAAACGAATATAATTGTTCCATGTAGCGCGGATTAACCTGACATTTCATATAAAATCCTTTTTAGGGTAATAGACTAATCGGCAAGGCGTATCAGGAATGCCTCGGGAAAATCGCGGACCTTCCCAAAATGCTAAATTCTACCCTAATAGTTGTGTGATTGTAAATCGAAAAATTCCCGGCTCAACGGAAAGCATCATTTGGACCTGATCAACTCTACTTCCCAGGCATCTCTGGCCTGGTGGTATTCCAGGCGATAAATGCGGTCGCCCACCTTTACCTTGAAGCAGAGCGAGGCCTGCGTCACCCACTGCTCCATGATCTGGTCAATTTCCAGCCAGGTCCGGCCCCAGGTAAAACGCCGGGGGCGTTCGTGCAGTCGAAACCCGGAATATGACTCTACCCGGCACAGCATCAGGTTGGCGTCAGCTTATAAGTTACCGGTCACACCGGGTGATGGGCTGCGAGAACGTCGCATCCGGTTCCGCCGGTCCCGGTTGGGCTTGAAACCCGTTGCAATAGTAACACGGGTAATTTACAATGGCAATATCGTCAACGTAATTGTGTATTTGGCCCCCTCTAGGGGATGGCCTTTGCACATTTGGGCGTGGTGGGTATATTCTCATTGGCCGCGGGAGAGGTTTTAATACATGTCATTAAGAAAAAACATGGGATTTAGACGGGTGGTGATTACGGGCGTCGGGATGGTGACGTCCATGGGTATGGATACGCCCACCGTGTGGAGTCGACTGCTGGCCGGGAAATCGGGGGTGTCCAGGCTAAGCCGTTTTAATCCCGAAATTATTGAGCGCTATCGCATTCCTGAAGATTTTCCTATCATCGGCGGGGTGATGCATGATTTTGATTTGAAAGAAATTTTGCAGGCCCGCAAAGATGAAGTCACCAAAGAGGATTTGAAGCAAATCAAGTATACTGACCGGTTTACCCAGTTTGCCCTGGCTGCCAGTATGGAAGCGATTAAGGACTCGGGCCTCAACCTGGAGGCTGATGAGGACCCGGAACGGGCCGGAGTGATCATTGCCAGCGGCATGGGCGGGGTCAGTTCCTGGGAGGAAGGGGTTCAGAAACTTCTGGCCGAAGGCGTGCGCCGGGTTTCGCCTTTCCTGGTGCCCAAAATGATTCCCAATCTGGCGGCGGGCAACGTCTCCATCCGGTTCAAGGCCAAGGGACCCAATATTGCGCTATCCACCGCCTGTGCTGCCGGGGCTCATGCCATCGGTTTGGCCTACCGTTCCGTCCAATTGGGGGACGCGGACCTTATGGCTGCCGGGGGCACCGAAGCCGCAGTGACTATTTTGACGCTCACGGCCTTTTATCGCATGGGTGCTTTGGCCGTTGGTTATAATGATCGCCCCGAAGCCGCCAGTCGTCCTTTTGATATCAATCGCTGTGGTTTTGTCATGTCAGAAGGCGCCGGTATCCTGGTGTTGGAGGAACTGGAGCACGCCCTGGCCCGTAACGCCGATATCTATGCCGAGATCGTCGGGTTCGGCATGACTGGCGATGCCCATCACATTACCGATCCGGATAAGGAAGGGGCCAGGCGCTGCATCACTCTGGCCATGAAAGATGCCGGCGTTAAGCCCGAAGACATTGATTACGTCAACCCGCACGCCACGGCTACCCCGGTGGGCGACCGCAACGAGTCTCAGGCTTTAAAAGAAATTTTCGGCGACTTGGCCCCCAGCCTCAAGGTGAGCGCGACCAAGTCCATGACCGGCCATCTGCTGGGCGCGGCCGGCGCGGTGGAGGGCATTTTCTGCGCCTTGGCCATCAAGAACGGGATAGCGCCACCCACCATCAACCTGGACGACTTGGACCCGGCCTGTGCCGGCCTGGATTTCATCAGGGGCACGGCCCGGAAGGCGGATATCCGCTATGCCTTGTCCAATTCCTTTGGATTCGGGGGCACCAACGCGGCCTTAGTATTCAAACGCTTTGAAGGCTGAGAAGAAGCGGTCAGCTTTTAGAGGCGGACGCGGGGCCTAAGGCCTGGCGAAGCCCCTCTTTGGAAAAGGGAAACTTAGGAGGATTTCAAGCGCTTATAGCGCTTGCCATAAATTTATGCCGCTGGCTGATTTTTAAATCCCCCTAAATCCCCCTTTTTCAAAGGGGGACTTTATAAGTAATTCCTTATAGTTCTCCCCTTTACCAAATGGGGTTAGGGGGATTTGGGGTGTTAAAGTATCTCCTATTAAGGAAAAAACTTTTGGCAAACGCTATATAAAAATCCCCCTGGCCCCTATCAGCAAAGTGGGGCTGAAGCTGTTTTTTATGTCATCTTATTTCTAAAACAGCCCTGGACTTCCTCTCAGGAGTATTCTTGATGTATGACAGTAAATAAAGGCTGATCGCTGAAAGCTGATAGCTGACTGCTTATCCCCATGGCCACCCCACCCAAGCCCATCCGTATCGCCATTGTCCTGAACGGTCAGGAATTCCTCTGTCACACAGTCACCGTGCCGTTCTCCCTGGAAGGCTACCCGCCGGTGGAACTGGTCTTATATGCCGCCAAACCCCAAATCCAGCCGGGTTTGGAGGTGAAACTCCTGCCGGAATTGCATCCGGAACAGTTCGATCTCATCTTGGACGGCCAGTTGCTTATGGCCGGGAGGCACGATTTTTCTCCCGATCAAACGGATAACTTTGTTTCCGGTCCCCCGGCAGACTTCCTGCAAAGACTGGTCTGCCATCTTCAGGAGTTGCGTCAAAAGCAGGAAATCAACTCCGGCATCATCAACAGCGCCACCGACGCCATGGTCACCATCAACGAGGACCACATCATTGTGGGTTACAATCATGCCGCGGAGGAGATGTTCGGCTATACCCGGGAAGAAGCCCTGGGGCAGGATCTGCTATTGATTGTGCCTCCGCCCTACAAAAACTTACACCGGGGCTATCTTAAGCGCTATCTGGCCACCCGGGAAGCCCACGTGCTCGGCCGGCAAAGGCGTCTTAACGCCTTTCGGCGGGATGGACGAGAGTTCCCCTTGAGCATTTCCTTTTCCGTGGTCGAAATCCATGATAGCCTCTATTTTACCGCTATCATGCGGGATATTACCGAGTATGAAGCTCTGGAAGACCGGGTGCTCCAGACCGAGCGTCTGGCTGCGGTAGGCAATACCGTGGCCCATATTGCCCACGAAATCAAGAACCCGCTGCTCATCATCGGGGGGTTTGCCCGGCAGCTTCTCAGAGTCCCGGAATTTGACGACACCTCCCGCCACCAACTGTCCACCATCGCCGAAGAGGTGGTGCATCTGGAGGAGATGGTGGCGGCCATGCGGGATTTTGTCAGGCGGCCACCGGCCCAGAAGCGCCAGGGAGAGATTGCCGCGGCAATTGCCCAGGCCCTGGAGAAGTTCCAGGACTCTTTTCGGGAGCATAATATTCAAGTGCGCCAGGTGGTGGAAACGCCGCTTCCGGCCGCGTCCTTTGACCCCAAGCAGTTGCATCAGGTTCTGCTCAATCTGCTCAAGAATGCCCAGGAGGCCATGCCTCAAGGCGGCGAGATCACCATTGCCAGCCGGGTGCGGGGCGCCATGGTGGAAATCAGTATCGCCGACACCGGCGATGGCATGCCTCCCGAAGTGGTAGACAGTATTTTTCAGCCTTACTTCACCACCAAGGAAACGAGTACCGGGCTGGGACTGGCCATCTGCCAGAGTATCATCCAGGAGCACGGCGGCAGCATTTTCGCCGATAGTACGCCGGGCCGGGGCTCCACCTTTACTATCCAACTCCCCTTAACGGTTGACGCGGACGAACTTCCCCAGCGCCTTACCGAACCCGAGGATAGGCGATTTCGATGACTACCCCTGTCCAACCCATCCGCATCGCCATTGTCATAAACGGCCAGGATTTTCTCTGCAACCCGGTCAGCCTGCCCTTCTCTCTGGAAGGTTACCCCCCGGTGGATGTGGTCCTCTATGGCAGCAACCCCGAGGTCGTGGCCGGCCTGCCGGTAAACCGCTTGGCTGAGTTGCATCCGGACCAGTTTGATCTCATCCTGGACGCCCAGTTTTTGACCAACGGGCTCGACGATTTTGCGCCGGACAAACTGGATAATCTCATTACCGGTCCCGCGGTGCCTTTCCTAAAAGGGCTGGTCTGCCAACTCCACGAATTGCGCCAGAAACAGGAAATCAACTCCGGCATCATCAACAGCGCTACTGACGCCATTATCACCATCAATGAAGAACACGTGATCGTCGGTTTCAATCGCGGCGCGGAACTGATGTTCGGCTACACCCGGGCCGAAGCCCTGGGCCAGGACTTGACCCTCGTGATTCCGCCGCCTTATAAGGCGGAGCACCGGGCCTACGTGCGGCGTTATGTGGCCACCCGGGAGGCCCGGATGATCGGCAAACACGTGCGCCTTACCGCCCTGCGCCGGGATGGGCATGAATTCCCCATGAGCATCTCTTTTTCCGTAGCCGAGATTCGCGATAACCTCTATTTCACCGGCATCATTCGGGACATTACCGAATACAAGGAGATGGAGGAACGGGTGCTCCAGTCGGAACGCCTGGCCGCGGTGGGCAATACCGTGACTCATATAGCCCACGAAATCAAAAATCCACTGCTTATTATCGGGGGGTTCGCCCGGCAGCTTCTCAAAACCCCGAACCTGGACGATAAGTCCAACCGCAAACTGTCCATGATCGCCGAAGAAGTGAGCCATCTGGAGGAGATGGTGGCGGAAATGCGGGATTTTGTCCGCCGCCCCTCGGCCCAGAAGCAGTCAGGCCAGATCATGGACATCTTGCGCGAAGCCCTGGACCTGTTTCACGATACCTTTGAGGAACATCACATCACGGTGCATCAGGTTGAAGAAACGCCGTTGCCATCGCTGCCCTTCGACCCCAGACAGGTGCGTCAGGTGTTCCTGAATCTTTTGAAGAACGCGCTGGAGGCCATGCCCCAGGGGGGTGAAATTACCATCACCAGCCGAGTCCAGGACACCAAAGCCGAAATCAGCATCGCCGACACCGGCGAGGGCATGACTGCGGAAGTAGCCGAGAATATTTTTCAGCCTTACTTCACCACCAAGGAAAAGGGGACGGGCCTTGGATTGGCCATCTGCCAGAGCATTATCCAGGAGCACGGCGGCACCATCTCCGTGGCTAGCACCCCCGGCGGGGGAACCACCTTTATCATCCAACTGCCCGTGGATGATGCCGCCCTGGCCCAAGAGTAAGGTGAATATTGGCTTCCCTGACCGATAACCTGGCGCGCCGGACAGACGCATCTCCCTTGCTTGAGGTGCGTGACCTCACCGTCCAATTCAACACGGAGCGAGGCATAATCAGGGCCGTGGCTGGGGTGAGTTTTGACCTGGCCAATGGTGAAACCCTGGGCCTGGTGGGGGAATCGGGTTGCGGCAAAACCGTCACCGCGATGTCCATTCTGCGGCTCCTCCCCACACCCAGCGCTGAGGTGACCGGGCAGATTCGTTTTCAGGGTGAAAATCTGGCAACCTGCCCCGACAGCCGGATGCGCCAGATTCGGGGCAACCGCATTGCCATGGTCTTCCAGGAACCCATGACCGCGCTGAACCCGGTCTTGACCGTGGGCGAGCAGGTGGCCGAGGCGCTGCGCCTGCACCGGGGTTTATCCCATCAGACGGCCTGGCGGGAAGCAGGTGCCGCCCTGGCCCGGGTGGGCTTCCCCGATGCGAAAGCCCGTCTGGGCCAATATCCGCATCAACTCTCGGGAGGCTTGCGGCAGCGGGCGCTCATGGCCATGGCTTTAGCCTGCGACCCGGAACTCCTCATCGCCGATGAACCCACCACGGCCCTGGACGTGACCATTCAGGCCCAAATACTCGCCTTGCTGGCCAAGCTCAAGGCGGAGTTGGGGCTGGCGGTGCTGTTCATCACCCACAACCTGGGGATCGTGGCCCAGACCGCTGACCGGGTAGCGGTGATGTATGCGGGTCTTATCGTGGAACAGGCCCCAACTGCGGAACTCTTCGGCCACCCGGACCATCCCTACACCCGGGGGCTCCTGAATTCCGTGCCTCGCTTGGATTTCCGCCAGCCCGCCGGGGAAATCCTTTCGCCCATTCAGGGCCACTTGCCCGCTAAGCCGCCGTCCGGCTGCCTCTTCCGGGACCGCTGCCCCCTGGCCCATGGGCGCTGTCAGGCAGAACCGCCTTGGGTCGAAGTAAACCCCGGGCACGTGGTGCGGTGTTGGAATTTTTCGTAAGATGCGAAATTCAGTCATTTCACTCCCTCCTCTTCTAAAGGGGGTGCTTCGCTTTATACACCAAGAAGGACGCTATGCCTGAACTGCTGGAAGCCCACGAGCTGTGCCGCTATTTCCGCCTGGCCGGTACCTGGGGCAAAGGCCCGCTCCTCAAGGCAGTGGACCGCGTCAGCCTGAGCCTCTTTGCCGGCGAAACCCTGGGGCTGGTGGGGGAATCCGGCTGCGGCAAGTCCACTCTGGGCCGCCTGGCCCTGGCGTTGCTGCCCCCCACCAGTGGCAGCATCGTCTTCGCGGGGGAAGACCTGGCCCGGGTTTCCCATAAGCGCCTTAAGGAATTGCGCCGCGAGATCCAGATTATCTTTCAGGACCCCTATTCGTCCCTTAACCCCCGCATGACCGTGGGCCAGATACTTGAAGAGCCTTACATCATTCATAACCTGGGGACTCGCCGGGAACGCCGGGCCTGGGTGGCAGAGCTGTTGCGGGAAGTCGGGCTGACCGAAGAGGTTTTAGACCGCTATCCCCACGAATTTAGCGGCGGCCAGCGCCAGCGCCTGGGGATCGCCCGGGCTTTGGCCTTGAAGCCTCGGCTCATCGTGGCCGATGAGCCCGTATCCGCCCTAGACGTTTCTATCCAGGCCCAAATTCTCAATCTCCTGGCCGAGTTGCAGCAGCGCCACGGCCTCACGTATCTCTTCATCTCCCACGACTTGAGCGTCATCTCCCAGATCAGCAACCGGGTGGCGGTGATGTATGTGGGCCGCTTGATGGAGATGGCCTCCCGGGAGGTCATGGCCGCAGCCCGACTGCACCCCTACACCGAGGCGCTCCTCGCCGCGGTGCCCCGGCCCACCCCGGAGCGCACCTTCAACCCCCCGGCCCTCAAGGGCGAGCCGCCCAGCCCGGTGAATGTCCCATCGGGCTGCCCCTTCCACCCCCGCTGCCCCGAGGCCCAGTTCCCGATCTGTAAAGAGACGGTTCCCGACTTCCGGGAGACCGCGTCGGACCACTGGGTCGCGTGTCATTTTAGGTAAGGCAATCAAGCTGTCAGCCATTAACTTCAGCGAGAAAGTCAGGATGAGGAATTTATGAGGGTCATATTGGAATTATTGGCGGCTTTGTCTTCAGGGATATTTACCGGCGCGGCGTTTTATATTTATTTCGTCGAACATCCGGCGAGGTTGGAATGCGGCCCGGCACTGGGAGTACCCGAGTTTGCCGCCAGCTATAAGCGCGCCAAGATCATGCAGCCTTTGCTGGCATTTTTAGGGTTTTTCGGCGGCAGCGCCGCTTGGTTGACCGGCGCCGGCGTCTGGTGGCTCATCGGCGGGATCATTATGGGGTCGCTTTTTCCCTTTACCATCATCCTGATGTTGCCCATAAATAACGAGCTCAATAATCCATCCCTGGACAAGAATTCCCCCCTTGCAGTGGAACTTCTAAGCCGATGGGGGAATTTGCATCGGATCCGCGCGCTCGCGAGCTTGGTTGCATTTGTGCTCTTCTTGTTATTACTCAGATGGGCTTAACGAAGTTTGCGTGGTTTAGGTCATGCCGGTGAAATACTTGGTCATTTGCGCTTCGGCCTTCCTGGCCTCCGGTTTGACCCTGTTCTCCGGGTTCGGGCTGGGTACTTTGCTGCTGCCGGTCATGGTCCTGTTTTTTCCCATCGACCTGGCCATCGCCTTAACCGCGGTGGTCCACGCCCTGAACAATCTCTTCAAGTGCTGGCTCTTAGGCCGCTACGCGGACCGGCCGACAGTGTTCAAGTTCGGTATCCCCGCTATCCTCAGCGCCCTCGTGGGGGCTTGGGTGCTCTTGTACCTGTCGGACCTAGCACCGCTGCTCACTTACCAGATGTGGGGCCGAGAAGCCCACATCATGCCGGTGAAACTGGTGGTGGCGGTGCTGATGGTGGTCTTCGCCCTGGTGGAACTGGCGTCCTTTTTGCCGCGGTTCTCCCTGCCGCCCCGGTATCTTCCTCTGGGCGGCGTGTTGAGCGGATTTTTCGGTGGGCTCTCGGGACATCAGGGGGCGTTGCGCAGCGTCTTTCTCCTTAAGGCGGGTCTGAGCAAAGAAAGCTTCATCGCCACCGGAGTGGTGATCTCCCTCATGGTGGATATTCCCCGGATCGTCATGTACGGCTTAACCCTGCGGGGGCTGCACCTGGGAGGCGAACGCATTCTCTTGGCTGCCGCAATCCTGGCCGCCTTTGCCGGGGCCTGGCTCGGCAATCGCCTTATACCGAAAGTGACTCTGCGCCTGGTGCAGATCCTGGTGGCCGTCATGCTCCTGGCCATTGCTGCGGCCTTGGGAAGCGGCCTCATTTAGGGAAAGGATAGCGATGATCTGGAATGCCTTAAGGCGCGGTGAGCACCTGGAACCCCCGCCCTGGCTTTACGCCCGCATGGCGCGAGGTTCCCTGATGCGCCTGATCTACCGGCTTTTTGGCGGCGATCTGGTCGAGGCCTTGCCCAGGGGGAGCCGCCTTTTAGATGTAGGCACCGGCCCCGGCTATCTGCCGGGATATCTGGCCCTGGTGCGGCCGGACCTGGAAATTTGCGGTCTGGATTTTTCCTACGACATGATCCGCCGGGTTGAGCCCTGGCCAACCGCCCCGGCCCCTCGGGCGCCGGTTCGCTGGGTAGTGGCGGATGCCTGTCTCTTGCCTTTTCAGGGCAGGGTCTTTGACCACATTGTTGCGACCTTCAGTTTCCACATCTGGCCCTGCCCCGTGGCCGGGCTTCAGGAACTGCGGCGGGTCCTGGCGCCTGGGGGGCAGGCCTGGGTCTATGAGCTGCGGCGGGAGGCTTCTATTCACGATCTGCATGCCTTCGCCCGGGAAACGAACCTCCCGTTTCCCCTGGTCTACCTGGGGTTCAAGATCGTCAGCCGGCACCATGCCGTGCCGGCCCCGGAGTTTGCCCAGGCCCTGAAGCAGGCGGCGGGAGAGCGCGGGACCTTGCGCCCGGTGCACCACATCTTCTGGCGGGCCGAACTGGCAGGGTGAAACAATCTTTCGTTTCGGGGCGATGTTTAGGCGGTCACCAATTCAAACCCGGCCGCCTTCACCACTCGATCCAGGTCTTCTTTGGGGATCGGCGCGACGCGGTCATAGCTCACCCGGCCGCTGGCCAGGTCCACCTTAACATTGCTCACCCCCGCCAAACTTCCCATAGCCTTGGTCATGGCCGCGACGCAGTGGGCGCAACTCATTCCTTTTACCTGGATTTCCGGCATCAGTATCTCCTGATTCTAGCGTTTGCCATAAATTTATGCCGCTGGCTGATTTTTAAATCCCCCTAAATCCCCCTTTTTCAAAGGGGGACTTTATAAGTAATTCCTTATAGTTCACCCCTTTACCAAAGGGGGGTTAGGGGTGATTTGGGGTGTTAAAGTATCTCCTAATTATGGAAAAAACTTTTGGCAAACGCTATATTTTTTAAGGATTGGCGCACACGAACCCCCATCTTCACCAGTGCTATTCTAATCATTTTATGACCGTTGGCAAATGCCAGCCGGCGATTTCAGTCCGGTGTGGGTGTTGGCGCACAGACAAAAATCTCAAACCATGCGAGCCGCGGAATTCTCGGACGCGGCTTGAGGCGGCATCATTCCTGGTGCGGTGAGGGCGCGGCCAATAACTTGCACCCGCTTGAGATGAGTTGAGATACCTGGTCGGCAAAGTCCACAACATAGGTGACGCCGTTGAAATGGACAAAGGCTTCATTGGGTACATCTGGGACCGGCATAAGGAGAGCCCGGAAGGGCTCCACGGCCGTATAGTCTCGAACCACCACTTCGGTCCACAAACTTACCGGATTTTTCTGCAGAAGTTCCTTAGCTTCCTTGGCGTTCAAGGCTCGCCGCAGTTTCAAGGACGTCAATTGATTAAGGACAACGTCGAAACCCGGGCCGGCGAGACAAGTAACCGGTTTGCGGTTCTGCTTGTCCAGGATTATAAGGGTGAATCTGTCCCGAGTCTGCCAACGATGCGCGATCAGCATCATCTTTGATGATCGGTAGGTGACTTCGATAACCTTTGCCGGATCGACCGCGAAAACTTCCGCCCCCGGCGAAAGAGTTTGGGCCCCGACACTGTGCGAACTTGCTCCAAACAGCCCCAGCAGAGCTGCGACGATAACATATCGTGCGAACCGCGTCATAAGAACAAGTTATTTTACCGTCACTTTAGTGCCGAGGGGGGCCCATTCGTAGAGGGTGCGGGCAGCCTCTTCTTCCAAGCGGACACACCCATGCGAGCCAAACCACTCGGACACCCCCTGCTTCATGGCGCGCACCACTTCAAGTGGCACAGGGCCATGGTACTGATGCAGGGCTTTGCCATCTTCCGTGAAGAACATGGCGTAATCCATATCGACATTATAGGTTTTGCTGCGGTAGGGGTGCTGTTTGCGAAAGATATTAAAAACCCCTTTATCGGTGGGATGGTCGTCATCCCCTGATACGCAGATGAAATCGTAAACCTGATTGTCATCTTCGAAGGCTTGCACCGTTTGTTCTTCCAGATTGACGGCAATGCGTTTTTTCATCGTAAACCTCCCGGGATAGAGCCTGGCGCTCCCCCTGTGCCCGAAGGATGAGTGTTCAAACCGGGATCATGCGGGCGCCTGCCTGCCGCTGCCCTAAATTTGGGCTCTGATCATTGATACCAAGTTGCGCTCATAGAAGTAAAAATAGCTTCGGTTTTGTAGAGGCACACTTGCATGTGCGACCACTCTGAGGGCGGACACATAGGTCCGCCCCTACAAAAACTATAATTACCTGTATGAGCGCAACTCGGTATGAGTCATACAAACCATCATTGCTTGTCTACATGGAATCATAAAAAATATACAAGTTCAACTTTTTTTGTAGAAAACACTATACCATGAGCCTCTTGCAAAAATGCCGAGGCCGCGGGTTTTACCATGAAAATCCAAATCCCCCTAATCTAAATCCCCCTTTTTCAAAGGGGGACTTCGATTCGCACAGGCGAGACGCCTGTGCCACCGAGGAATTTATAAACGCCCAGATAAGATATCGACCTCAACGAGACTTTTGCAAGGGGCTCCCCTGTGACCCCCATAAAAATCCTGGCGACCCTGAATCCGGGGAGGTGGTTGCCAGACACCGAACCCAGGACCAGGGCCGCCAGGGCGCCAGGATAAGAAGAGGGTAAGGTCACCCTCGGATAAAGGTCTGAAACCTGCCGGGTGCCTGCATAGGGGCGGGGTTACCCTGCCCCGACGCGCCACCTCCAAAACAAAATCCCCAATTCCCTAAGGAGGGAATTGAGGATTGCACCCGTTTTACTTGGTCCTCAAGTCGGCGGCCGGGCGTGTCGCGCACCCCTCCGTCCAGCTTACAGGCAGGTCTTCTGGCTCTTGGATCGTCCTACTCCCGGCGCCTTCCCGGGAGCTCTCACTCCCAGTGGCTCTCAGCCGGTTTCGTCCCCAATTACAGCGGCGGGACCGCGACGGTTTTGCACCGTCTTCCCTTTTAACCGATAGGACCTATAAGTGTCTTCTATTTATTCCGGTTTGGCGTCCGTGTCAAGGGAAATCGCCGGGCTTCGGGCGAAGACAAAGGTGTTTTGTGCCACCCCTAAGGACCGGGCTACCGGGGCGCATTTGGCTTGCAGCAGGAACCAGAGGCGAGGGTCATTTAGGTGGCTCATGGTTTCAAAATGCCCCATGCCCTTGGCCAGGATGATCCGGGCCGCGTCATAAAGTTTTTGAAATTCGGGGCTGACCTCTTTAAGATTAAGCCCCACGGTGCGGGCGCCGGTATCCACCACCGGCTCTAGCGCCGAGGTCAGACCGGAGTCCTCCAGGTCCTGCCGGGTAAGATCGTTCTGGATGGGTCCACCCTTTACCACATAGAGCACCTGCCATCCCTGACGCCGCAGCCAGTTCACCAGGGGCCGGTCGAAGAACTGCTCCCCGGCGTTATCCGCCAGGTAAAGGAGGAGGCCGGGAGGACCGGCAAGGGCTTGGTTAAAGTCCGGCAGGTGGGAGATACCGAAGTGCACCGGGGCTTGCATCTCATGAGCCACTTCCGCTTCGTCCCGGAAAAAATCAAAGGCGTTACCCACCGCAGCCAGGCCGAGCAAAGCTTCCAGGCCGTCGCGGTAAGCCGGAGCCAGTTGCTGGTGCATCCGGGCCGCCAACGCGGTGGCCGCGGTTTTCCGGGCCGCAAAGGGATCGGCGTTCCCGGAAACCTGCTGGATGAGGTTAAGCATCCGATTGGCGATGGCCGCGGGAATGGCCTCCGGTCCAAACTCCTGGTCAAGAACCTGGCGGGCGGCCTGCCCGGCCCGCCGCTTAACCTCGGGGTCCGGGCTGGCCAAATTCACGGCAAGGCCCACCAGCCGCTTAAGACAAGCATAGCATTCGGGCCTGATGGCCATGGGACTTGGTGCGCCCCGTTTTTTAGTCGAATTGATAAATTGCTCCTTTCACGCCCTTGACAGCCTGAAAAGGTTTCTAGGTCTGGCCTTCGGGGCCGCCTGCCGTATGATACCAAGTTGCGTCCATAGAAGTAAAAATAGCTTCGGTTTTGTAGGATCGTACCTGCATGTGCGGCCACCATGAGGGCGGACACATAGGTCCGCCCCTACAAAAACAAAATTACCTGTATGAGC